>NZ_JBYLHW010000022.1:0-35340 GCF_057747715.1 Bacillus sp. JST-5
GACGTGGAACAATCCATGAATGGTTGTTGTGCAAAAAAACTTAATCTTTTTGTGTCCAAAAACTTGACGTAGATCCATAGCCAAACCATATGGACAGAATTTTCTCCCCAATAATCATTAACAATCTTATAAGGTTTCCCGAATTTTTTTATCCACTTTTTTTGGGCGTGTTTGTATCCACTGTCTAAACAAAATTGTTCTATTCCTCGTTTGTGAAGTTGGATGACCATGGATTGAATTAATGCAGAACCTATACCTTTTCCTTGGTATTCAGGCAAGACATATAAACTACCTAGCTCACCGATTGCATCTAATTCATGATTTGTGCATGTTTTTATATCCGTTCCGCATGGTCCGAAAGAGATCGTACCGACAACTTGATCATGAATTTTTGCAATAAGGAAAAAGAAATTTGAATTTGGATTTTCGACCGAATCAGTTAATAATTGTTTCTTATACTCTATCTCTTTTAAAATTTCATCTTTTAAATGGCCGATACCGTCCTTTTCAAAGGCATCTTTAATCGTTATTTTGAAAACTTCAAAGGCTGATTTTAGATCATCTTTATTAGGTTTAGATATTAATATTTGACCCATGGATTTTTTCCCTTCCAATGTAAATTTCGCTTTAATTAATAATTATTAGCATTTCTTAATTTATGAAGATACCGTAAGTCCAATGATTTCATTACATAACTTACAAATCCTATTACCATTTGATAGATTCTATTCTTTCACCAATAATTCCTCTTACCATTATTTCGATACATACCTTATCATCAAGTAATTTTTTCAAAAAAATCGGGCTTTCCAAATGGAATAGCCCAATTTCATAATTGTTATTATTGAATTTCATCTAAGAACTTAATCATGATTTCAATAAATTCTTTCGGTTTATCATAATGAATATCATGTCCTGGGGAATCAACGTCTATTCTTTTCCCATTTTTCAACAATTCAACGACACGGTCGGCATCTTCATCCGACAATGCAGCCATTAATAAATCACCGTCGTAATTTGTTTCAGCTTTTATAAATATCGTTGGACTTTTAATTTTTGATAATACTTCCGATTGATTATAGTCTTTAAACCAACTATTATCATAAAAGGTTTCACCAAATTTATGATCATATGGGTATGTGACAGATTCAAAAATTCTATTGATTTGTGGGGGTAAATACTTAATGTGTACAGGCTCATTTGGATGTTTTTTATGATATTCAATCGCATCTTTTGCAAACTTATTCCAAAGAAAATCACCAAATATTTTTTTCCAATAGCTTCTTTCTATACTATATTTGAAATAATCTTCCTCTTCGTTTTGATTTTTAAAATCTTCATAAAGCTGAAATCCATAAACCCATGCATATGTGTTTTCTCTTCTACCTGGCTCTGTTGCAAAGAAAGGTGAATCTTCAATTACAGTACCCAAAATCCATTCTGGTGAATGTGCAGCCATCCATGCAGCTATCATTCCCCCTGAGGAATGACCAGAAACCACTGTTTTTTCTCCAATAACTTTATCTATAAATTCTATAAAATCTTCAGCCATTGCTTTTGCGGAATATTTTTCTGGGTTCCAATCAGATTCTCCATGACCGTGACAATCAACGGCAAATACATGGTAATGCTCTGATAATTCCGGCAATACTTTGGCATAATCTTCCCAAGTCATTCCTTGACCATGGATGAGTAGGAGAGGAGTTTTCCCATTGTTTGGTCCTTCACCATAATTAAGAATCGTACCATCACTTAACTTAACTTGTTTTTCAACAAAGCCCGCTTGATACATTTTCTTAATCGGTTTCTCCATATAAGTAATATTGTTATAAAAGTAACTACCTACTATTAAAGCGATAATTGCTAAAATGACGCTAAAAATGATCATTTTTTTCTTCACTTTATATCAACTCTTTCATTAAATTATTCTCTCAAGTTGAATGCTTATTCTTTAAATGACCAAAATTATGTTTTAACACTCTGTCCAAAGCTAAAATCTTAAGTTATGATGCACAGTTTTCCATTTTGCAATGACCAATCTTCAAACTTTCAACTCTTCTGCAACAGGATAGAGTCAAGTACTTTTCAAAGCACAAAATACATACTTTTACATCTTTCAATCTCATTATAGTATGAATTATCGATTATTCAATCAACATAACATAACAAATGATGTTAACTTTAGTTTACAAGTTTTAATTTATTCTTGAGCATTTTTCATTTTTAAATATACCTTGAACCAAAAGACTTTTAAAAGCATTTCTCATCCGTTCCTCAATAAGTCATTTCGAAATCCAGCGAAAAGCGAGGGTTACATTTCTGGATCCAACGAGTCTTTATTTTCATTCTTTCTTCTGAAATTAATTCTTCTTCGTTCTTCAATCCACCACTCCGCTCGATTAATGCATCCCATTCTCATATTTTTTCAATGAAATGTGCCCATAAAAATACTCCCCTTAAGGAAACAGATTTTTATTTTTTAACCTGTCTACCTTAAAGGGAGCATATCAAAAATTCGGTGATTAATTTATTGAAACTTAATTAATGAAAACGGTTGAATTCTACTTGATGGTTACACATTTGCAATGTCTGATAACAAAAATGCTATATACAATAATGCTAATGTAATAATACATAATAAAGTGATCTTAAATTTCTCCATATTTTCCTCCAAATATTAAAAATTTTTTAGTTGTAATTATCTCAACAATCTATAAACTATTATTAATATTGTTAAAGTTTTAGAGACTGCTAATTAGACACTATAAACTAATTTTCATAATCACTTATTTTAATTGTGTGGCTATCAGTGGCAGATTTATCTCCCCCGTGCACTGTAACATATGCTGTAACCGTCCCTGGGTCTGTATAATCAAGATTTACGCTAGTCGAATAAGATTTTATATTATACATAGTGTACCTGTTACCCTTGCTATCCCTAAACATGATATCAAAATTAGGACCATTTAGGGATCCCCCAACTATCTTTATATTCCATTGAACGACCTCATTTGTTTTATAAGTTTTTTGGAAAGTTGAAACTGTAACTTCTAATGGTACATAGTTTTCTATTTCATTGGAATTAGCATAAGAATCAGAAGAAAAATAAATAGAAAAGAATATAGTAAAAATTATCGATATATTTATTACTTTTTTCATTTTATATTTCACCATTTTAAACTAGAATTTAAAATTGATGTACTGTCTTGAATGTATTCTTCACCACCAAAGCTAACCCCTGCTGCTATTCCTGCACCTATTGGTGCACTAATATTTACACTTATATTTGAGTTCCACTTATCATGTCCATACCATACCTTAAATGCAGAGTAAGTAGTACTTTTTATTAACGACTTATTATTCCCAAGTAAATATACATATGCATTACCTTTTGCTCCACTACTTGCAGCCTTCAAGTCATAGATCCATCCTACACCTGCTAACCGATCTTGATCTCTAGCTTTTGTAATTTTATTCGACTGCCAATAATATGATACACAACCATGCTCATAATAAGAACAAAATCTTTGTTGTTCAGTGAAACCCCAAGATTCAGCATACCATCCTTCACTCCATGAAATTGCGAAAGCATCTTGCAATCTAAAAACAGGAATATTTTTCCAATTATAATCAGCAACAAGCTTAACATAAGGGTTTCCATTTTTGTTTCCATAGTCAAGTGCAGCAATGTTTATATATAAATCATTTTCAAGCCCTAGTAGTGTAAATTCATCTTCACTACTATTTGGGTCATAAAAACTATGCCTTTTATGTTGGAATGACAATAATTTTTTCACTTTCTTATCTTTCACAATTTCAAGTTTTGTTTCCCAATTTAATAGATTAATTTGTTCGTCTGTAAATCCTAATTTTAGTAATTTTTCGGTAACTTTCTCCTCTGTCCATTTATTTGTATTTTCTCCAACAATCTTACTTGATGAAGCTTCTGCAATACTCAAAGAATGAGAAAAAAATAATACTAAAAGTAAAAAGCTTGTAAAAAATTTTTTCATAAAACTTCCTCCTATTGTAAGTTTATTACAAATTTATATATTAGATACAAACTAGATCATCCCTTTTAAAATTATTATTTTTCCAAAAAATAGTTATTTTGCACTATTTTACCATTATCTTTTATATAGTGGATATTAGTCAATATAATATAATTTATAGTACAATGTTAAATCAGGATGAGGTATCGAATGTCTGACGAGTTACAAATAATTTTTCTATAGTTACAAGAATATTTTTTTCACTTGCAAATACGATTTTTTCCCGTTGCAAATAATTCTTCAAGGTCACAAATACGCTTCATAAACTTGCAAATTCGTTCATCAGAGTTGCAAATAAACATCAAAGTTGCAAATAAACATCAAAAATGAAAGGATTGGCACTCACCAATCCTTCCTCTTTATGAAAAAACACCCACAAACAAGCGACTTACAAATATATCAATATGAGTTGCAAGTTTTTTCGATCACTTGATAAACAAATTTACTTTCGATCGTTCAACTTGCAAATAAATGGTGCACTTTGCAGATAAACCTTTAAATAAAATTAATCAAAATTTTACATCTTCGTACTATTGGCACGTTCCAATATTTCTTGAATGATTGAAGTTTTCGCGTCAGCATAATGCTGAACGTGTCTCCATTTTTTCTTTGCTAAACTTCTTTTGATTTGCGCATATTTGTCACGATCATTCTCATTAGACCTCAGCCAATCTCGAAATCGTAACATTCTTTCTATTTCTGTTGCTCCCTTACTAAATACGTGTAAATGAATATCCGTATCTGGTCCTTTAAACATGCGATGCTCAAACCATTCTGGTTCTCGAATTCTAAGAATATATCCGGCATCTTCTAATACAGGTACATACGATAATTCGTCTGCTGAGTTTTCTACAACCAACAAAATATCGATGATTGGTTTGGCACATAATCCCGGTACAGATGTTGAGCCAACATGTTCAAGTAGTAATACTTTGTTACCGAGTATTGAACGGATGCGTTTAGCTTCTTTCTCAAACAAATCCGGCCATCTTTCATCGTACTCAACAAGCGTGATTGTTGCATTATGAGGATTAAGTTCACCTACTATTTTTTTCTGTAGTTCTTCATCACTCCTAGGCAACAACATATCACCATCCTTTTTTGGGAGCTTTTTTAATCCCAAAATATATTGAATCTAGGATACTTTATTTGTTACAAATTTCATGGGGTAAAATGTTTTCGCAAATATAAATCCTATTGTTAAAGATTAGAAGTGTTTTCTAGTAGAGCATTCATTTCCTCCTCTTCCATAGAAGCTATTTCCAACATATGCTCAGAAGCTTCTTTTAGATAGTCTTCAATTGAATTTTCTCCAACTTTACAATTTAGATTTGATGCATTCGTCCACATTTCAGCAATGATAGAAAATTTCTCATAAGTATTTACAAGACGTCTCTCTTTTCTTATTATTTACGCCAGAAAGTTGTACAGTTTGCCTTGTCCTTAATATTAAAATCAATCATTTTCTCAAGTAAATGGTAGTCAACTGGTTTATTCCATGGGATGCGAATGATCTCCTTCGTATAATCATAACCAGCCTTTACAATATCATCTTCTACATGAGTAATCGTCACACTTTCAGGTGCGACAGCTATATGCTTTTTAGATACGCTAAAACCAATAATAAATGTGCCATGATCTGTAAACATCGGTTGATTCCATTTAATTACTTTTTCTAAATTAGGATATTTATTTGTTATCCATTCAAAAATTTCTTCCATTCTTTCTCGGTGAATAGGGTCATCAATCTTTGCTAAAAATTCAGCAAAAACATCCATTCTTTTTCCTCCAAAATTTTTTGAGATGTCCAACTCAGCGTCTTTAACACTTTATATGTATCGTTTTGTCCTTCCAAATGTTGAATGTGAGACTTTGTCAAAATCATCTCAATCAAGATAAAAATCAGATTGCACTATTATAAATACCATTAGTGCCCTCATCATACATAATCAATTGGTGTTTAGTCAATATTAACTAAAATTATCCATTCCATGGAAAATCATTCATCATTTCGTAACCTGTTTTTAAAAATAAGTAAAATTTTAGAAGCTTGAAAACTATCTTTGTGAATCGGACAAAAAAGATGTGAAAAACAGGAAAAAAGACCGAAAAATCATTCTTAAATACTCATTCTAGGAAATATGTACGTTTTAAATAAGGACCTATTGCCCTTCGTTCCAAAACTCTAAACCTTTATAATTAGTAATAAAACTGGGAGAATTATGCAGTACTGTATTTACATACATGGAGGGCTTGGAATGGAAAAATTATTGCCAATGGGATCTATTGTCATATTAAATGGTGGAAATAAGAAATTAATGATTTACGGAAGAAAACAACTTTTATTAGATGATGGAACGGGAACGATACCTGAAGAGGGCCAAATGTACGACTATATTGGAGTTTTTTATCCAGAGGGCTTTATTAGTCCCGAATATTCATTTGTATTTAACCATTCAGATATAAAAGAAGTCATATTTACTGGTTATTCAGATGAAGATGAAGAGCAATTCCAAAAAATTTTATTATCGGCAAACAAGGAATAGAAAAGTATTTTCCTCACCCATTGCGTAATAAAATTTTAGGGGCGGATTTTCTATGAAAATTTTAGATGTTTCAAAGTTAAATAGTAGTATAGAGCAAACCATTGCTGAGATTCGTAATATACAGAATAAGTTAACAAACGTTTTATCCTCACTAAATAGTATGGTCTCCCTTGAAGACAATCTAACTGGAGCAGTAGGAGATTCCATTAGGGCATATTTCACAGAAATTCACCTTCCTTTTATTAAATACTTTTTTGATTTTCTTGAAGAATACAAACAAACATTAAATAATGTGAAACTATCAGTAAACAATTTTGAGTCAGATGATCACGGATTCATTCGACAATCATTTTTAGAAAATGAGGTAGAAAGTGGATTAGAAAATGTAAAACAGTTGGCAATAGGGTTGTCAAATGAAGCGAATACCACGATCTCAAAGGTTACGGATATTGTTTCTTTACCTAAACTAAATCCAAGTGACTTTGTAACAACAGTTGAAGAAGGTAAGCGAAAATTAAATGAAATCATTTCAGATTTACATGAGTTAGACCAATTACAAAGCAAAAACCTTTCAGAAATTCAACAAGAACTAAATACAATGAAAAGTTATATACAGGATCTTCAATCAAACATGCAAAACGGGAAATTGCTCATTAATAATTATGATCCAACAGTAATCCAATCCTCCCCTTCCTATCAAAAAGTAATTGAAAAAATTGCAGAGAAAGAAGAAAAATTCACTATTGATTTTGAACTAGAAGCAGCTTTCGATGGAAAAGGTGAACAGTTTGCAGTAACTGCTGAGGCGGTTGCTTTCTATCAAGTGTATAATAAGGTACGAAAAGGATTTAAGATTGAAAAAATTGTAAAAAGCAACAATAGAGTCCAGTATCGTTTATATAAACCTGAATTGATCGGTGTTTCTCCTCCGAAAAATGGAAGAAAATCAAAAATATATTGGGAAGATGATTTAAAGGCAAAAGCAAGACAGGGCAATCCGCCAAAAGTGTCTTCATATATTCGACCTGGAGCAAGTGCAGTAAGTGCATTAAAAAGTAAAGCCGGTTGGATAGGTATCGGGATTACAACTGTGGAAAATGTTATTGATAATGTTAATAGTGGTAAAGATGCAACTAGAATCATTGGGGATGCAGCGGTTGATGTTGGTATCGGTGTAGGAACATTGGTCGTAGGTGGAGTTGTGGCTGGAGTTGCTGGGACTCTAGGAGCTCCAGTACTCGTTGGTGCAGGTGTAGCAGCTGCAGTATCCGTAGGAGTTTCTGTTTTATTTGAAAGTGTCAAAATTAATGGAAAGAGTATCTCAAACCATATTAAAGATGCTGTAAATTCTGTAGCTAATAGTGCAAAAAATGCTGTTAGTACGGTTGCGGGTTGGTTGGGATTATAAATAAAATATCGTGCTTGATACAGTAACTTGGGAATCAATTTTGTAATACTAATATTAAAGGTGGATGACAATGAAAATCGATACAACAATAAAAAGAGAACATTTACCAACATATGTTCAAGAGCATTTAATGTTTTTTGATTCCCTCCAAAAAAATGGCTTAGTGGCAGGGATTACTTTTGCAGGGCTAGATGTGTTGATTGCCGTTCCTCTGTTTTACCCAACTAATAACATGTTTTTTTGGGCATTATTCCCTTTTTTATTGTTCATTAATATTTGGGCGATTAGACTATTGTTTAAAAATAGCTACTCCATTCAATATGAACTGATACTTTTTATCGGTTCAATTGGTGCGATTGGTTCCTATACTTACTATTTGCTTGCGCTTAAAATGGCATATCACTACGTAAATATTACAGAGCCCATTTATTACTTCATTTCCTTAGCTATATTTATTATTTCTGTCATTTCATTGATCGTTTATCAAATAAAAAAATATTCAAATATACAACCAGTCAACAATAAAGAAAGAGAATTAGAAGAAATTATTAAGGAAAGAAAAGAAAAATATTATTCAGTTGCAGCTATTTTCCCTGCTTTAGGTTATTTTGTTGCACAAAATTGGATTGTTAAATCTGATGATTTGGCACTCGGAATTCTTGTTTTAATCTTTTATTTAATGTCCTTCTTTTATGCTTACATTGGCGCAAAGTTTTTCCACCGATACTTTTTTATGAAAGCAAATCCTAGTTTTGTTTATTTATTAAAACCATCCAAATCAGAAATTAAAGAAATGCGAAATAAGGGGAAAGAGATAATTATCAAGTAAAATTATTAGCTTTAAAAAGTGGTGATTTTTATGTCATTATCTTATGTAAATTCACAAATTCAATATTATAACCATTTAATATCTTTGACTAACGTAAGCATTGGGAATAAAGAGGAAAAAATACAACGATTAAAGAATGTAAAGTCAGAATTACTAGATTTCAAAGGTGAGTTCTCTAACTATGAACGTCGAACAAAAGAACCAGAATTCACATCAACCACTTGGCACGGAAAATTGGCTACAGAATTCCATTCATTTCGTCTGGGAGATTTAGTTTCAAATTATCGATACCTTTATCAAAATCAATTAAGTGACATTGTATCGAAAATAGAAACAAAAATTAATGATCTAAATCAACAAATTCAAAATTTAAAAGAGGATATTAATAAGTACGAAAACCGAAGAAGTGATTTATATAATCTAAGGACAAAATTAAAAAACGAGGGGGGAATGAATAAATATGAGTGAAATAAAAATTATTGATCAAGCTGTTCAAACCGCTTTAGACTCTCTCAAACAGTCCTCTCAAGATTTCGAAGGAGATTTTACGATTGAGAAAGGACAAAACGTCCTTGACTTAATGAATAGTATCGAGACAATTAATCAATCATTAAATGAATTAATAGATTCGTATCGTAATTTATTATTGCAAAATGAAAACACTGCAAGACGAGCTGTAGAAACGCTAAAAGAAACGGACCAAGCGGTAGCATCTTCCCATATAAAAGTAAAATAAAGGTAAATATGAATTTATAATAAAAATAATTTTACATTGCCAAATGTACTGTCACATATAGTGCAACGTTTCCTAAAAGTGGTTCAAGGTCAAAATTGACTTTTACTAAAAAAATCAATCAACCTTGAAAAGTATAAGGAGAAGATGCTTCAAGTAAACTTTCAACTCCTTCAGGATAATATGGCATTAATTCATTTGCCCTTTCTACATTTACCCATTCTATTTCTATGATTTCATCTTTATTCACTACTGAAATTTCTCCATCTATAATTTTTGCATTAAAAGTGAAAAATATAGCGTGATGCCCTTTTTCTTTAACCATTGCTTCATTGATAGCTACAATTTCACCAACTTCAATGTTTAAATTTGTTTCTTCTTTAACTTCTCGAATTACTGCTTTTTCTAAAGTTTCACCCCGTTTTACCGCACCGCCAGGTAGTGACCAGCTACCACCTTTGTTATTAACCATAAGAACTTTTTTCTCGTCTTTCTTATAAATTAGTGCATATACAACATCTACCCTAATCATTTTCCATCACTCCAAGTTTTTTTTATTCTTCATATTTACCTGTTCTTTAACTATATATGATTCCTTCCAAGACTTCTAGATTGTTATGGGAAATTCCTTTGTTTTTTAGAAATTGTACCATTGCAACCGAATTTATTTTTCTATTAATTTTAAATACTGTAAATTTTATACAAATTTATATACACATATCTTTTTTTTACAGTTATAATTTAAATAACTAGTATTAAAGGCGAATATCAATGATGCTTATTGAATGCGAAGTTTCAATCACCCAGAACAATCTTTCATTGTAAGATTACATATACATAATTGAGGATATTTTTTCGTTTGAGGGAGGAGATAAGTGTTGAAGTTCATTTCCATCCTATCTGTGATTATTTGTATTGCTATTGGTTGTATAGCCCTCCCTTTTCTCCCAGATGAAGTATTTATTCACTGGAATACAGAGGGGACTGCTGACATTCAAGTAAGCAAATATATTGGGGTTTTAATCATTCCACTTATAATGATTTTTTCATGGGGTCTCCATCTTTTCCTAATGCGAAATCATCATCAGCCACTCTCATATAGCATCATATTTAACGTAATAATTTTCCTTTTGATGCAAGTGTTATTGATCTTGATTAATTTAGATTTACTACAGTTCCATGTAGAAATTTCTGGAGTCATTATTGGAGTAGTGATGTTGATTATGGCCCCGCTAATGAGAAATATAAAAATGAATGCTCTATTCGGTGTGCGAACCGTTTGGTCAATGAAAAATGAAGAGTCATGGAGAAAATCGAATAAATTCGGTTCAAATTTACTGTTTGCATGGGGAGTATTTACAATCATTATATCTTTCCTCTTGCCATCTGAATATGTCATCCCAACTGCCCTATCTGTTGGATTGCTAGTAGTTATCGTAATTGTTTACGGAAGTTATCGTTTTTATAAAAACAGTATTTAGAGGACAAAAATATTTATAAGCACAAGAAAAATCGCGTTTTTATACATTTTCAAAACGCGATTTTTTTATTTGAAAGGGTTTTCGCTAAGTGTTTACTCTCTTTTTCTGTTCTCCTAGTCTCGAATATTTTTCTTTATTTCCCAATTTTTATATCTCCATTATTAATTGTTAATTTGATCTTGTTTTCTCCATTGCCGATGACAGTGTCCCAGTTGGAACTTCCGAAAACGGACACATCGCCATTTTTTGTTTTGATATCCAAGACGGCATTTGTTGGTTGTTGATCTGTCTCAATTTCAATATCACCATTGTCAGATGCAAGTGTTATTGAACGGTCCAAGTGATTAGTTTTAAGATAAATTTTTCCGTTATTTACTTTACCGAAAATTTCACCCTCAATATTCTCAAGATAAATCTCACCATTATCTAAATCAGCTTTTAACATAGTTGTAACCAAATTTCTCATTATTACTTGGCCATTGTCTAATTTAACATCAATATTGTTTATGCTTTGTTGTTCTGCCTGAATGGTTCCATTGTCACCTTCAATTTGTAAGAACTCGTAATTCTTTTCAGGTAAATAGACATTTACAGTTAAATCTCTTCCCGTAAAATTAAAGAAATTAATAAATGGTTTATCATCTTTTAGTTTGATTAATAAAGTTCCATCTTCCACTTCAACTGTAAAATAGGAATCTATTTTTTCTTTACTCTTACCTGTCAATTGTACTTTTGTCTCTGGATCCTTAGTAGAAAAGATTTTTACATTTTCATCATTAACTTTTATTTCAATGTTTGTAATGTTTTTATCAGTAAGCTTTCTTCCAATACTATATTTGGTTTATTAACGTTATATGTGATGAAACTTCCTATGATCCCTACTACCAATAGAATTAAGGCGATGAAAAAATATATTTAGTTTTAGTCATACTTACCTCCCCCCTTTACAAGAAAATATTATGTTTAAATAACGGAATATAGATTGGGTAATCCTTTTGTTACGTACAACATCACCTTAACAACGAATCTACCGCCTCAACACACCATTATGAAAATAGGTCAACCCAAGCCATTAATTATTGAGGGTATTGATAGTAGAGAGCAATACATGCTATCCCTTTGCAACTATCGGACAAATAACATTGCTAGCAATAATAAAAATGATGCAAAAACAGTTACAAAGTTAATTTTGTTGTGTTATACAAGTATTAAGTATTATTGTTTCTCTCATTATAATATTTTCTGGCTTCACTCCTTTGAGACCCAAAGGCATTCCAAAATTTTGCTTTGTTATTTATAGCAAATTTATACTCAATTTCCTCACGTTTTGTACGGTCAGTATTTTCGCTTATTAACTCAAAAATAATTTCACTGTATTGCATAGAAATTGTACGATATTTTGCAGCTCTTCGATTTTTATCACAGTTACATACATCAAAAGAATCCTGAAACTTTGGGAAAAGGCGCCTTGCCGCATATTTTTTTTCTAGTTTTACAGTACTATAATCTTTCATGAGTAATTTTATAATGAATTCCAATTCTGTCTTAATGTCCTTAGTTTGACCAACTTCTAAATATTCAAACTCTCCATTTTTTCCAACTTTTCCTTTCAATGCCCATACTCCAGGTTTCTTTAGATACTTCTCATAACACTTTGTTACAATAAAAAATCTTTGTTTATTTTTACGTAAATGTGCAAGTTGGGAACACATATCGATCCCCTCCTTTAATACTTAAAGGATATTATTTATTTTACAAAAATTATTTGCTACATTCAGAATCTAATCCTCATTTCAAATCGATAGCATTTGAGTTGTGTTACCACGAAAATATACTAGTAGAGTTATCAGTGGGGATTACCCTTAAGATACACTAAATAGGTCAAGGTAAGTCGAACAGATCTGAAAATCAACTTAGCAACCAATAGTCATGTTCTTTACCCTTATTTCATTCAACTCTCGAACCCATTAGCACAATTAAGAAGTGATACAGTTGTACAATTAAGGATAAAATAAGCTGTCCATTGTAGGGTAGCTTTCTATTTACATAATTACCGATATAGGAAGTTCATTTTTTGTCCTGTAAATTCCTTTGCAATGCATTTATTTTCTCTTCTAGGATACTTGTAAAATGTTCTCTTTCTTCTTTACCTGTTGCAGTAATATATATAGGTTCACCAAATATTAGACAGGCTTTTTTTCTAAGGAAAAGTTCCTTTAAATTATTCAGTCCTATATACGCTGCTGGTATAATTGGGACTTTTGAACGCAGTGCAATTATAATTGCCCCTTGTTTTAAAGCGACTTGTTCATTAGTTCTTGTTCCGCTTGGAAATATTCCAACAACCTCTCCTTTAGATAAGAGACTATGTGGAATTTTTAACACACTTGGTCCAGGGTTCTCTCGGTCAACAGGAAAGGCATTTAATTTTTTTAATAACCACGCTATTGCCTTATTTTTGAAGAGTTCCTTCTTCGCCATATAATGTATCTTGGTTGGTAACAGCGATGTACCCAGATAGAGAACATCAACCCATCCTGTATGTGTGCAAGCTATAACATAACCCCCACTTTTGGGGAGATGTTGCTTGTTATAAACGTGTATTTTTCCAAATATACGCAAGATGCTTTTTATGAAATATCCAATAAAATGATACAATTTTCTCCCTCCATATATCTCCAATATGTCCTTATTGTATTAATTTCAAAGGAAGATTACCAGATTTTGTTTCCATGATACAAGATAAGTTACAACATCTAGAGATGGAAAAGTCAACAATAAAAAAAGCGATGATTGACAGCCAGTCCACCATCGCCTTATCAATGATCAGAAAGCAATTAAATGAATTTCTATTCTTCAAAACGTTTACTACTGAAATGGTTTTACGGTTTATTGAACGGATAGAAATAGATAACAACCAAAATGTTAAAATTTACTACAAGTTTGCACCGTTTGAGTATGTAAAAGGTTAAATCACGCTGATCATTTTTTTAACACTAGCCGTGAAACACACTCCACATGCGTTGATTGATAATTGCAGACTATTTCAACACTAACTGCGATACACACTCAACAGGGTTTGAATGGTAATCGCAGACTTTAAAAGATGTAGTTGTGTTTACCTTACAATACCAAGAGAACTTAATAAACATGAATGGCCTTTTGCTTATTATAAATAAACTTATTAATATTAAAAAGACAGATTTCGTTTAAAACAAATCTAGATTGATTGATAAATGGAAATGTGATCTTCGTAAAAAAAGTTCAGCCCCAATGCGTTAAATTATAGAATAATAAGGGCTGAACCTTATTTTATTTAAAAAGCTATTATATTTTATCAATATTTGCTGAACCTTCTTCTTCATCTTGGAACATATCTAGAGTTTTTTCTATGATAATAAACAAAAATATAATACTAACAGAAATTAACACCGCACCAATAAATGTTGTATTGAATCTATCAAAATATATATCAAAAAGATTAATATAACCAATAAAAATAAGTAAGTATATAATCCATTCTTTAAGATTTATTGGGCCAATATCTGACAACTTTTTTATTTTCTTTCTCCTGATTGCGGTAATTAACAGTTCACTTAATACAAGAACAATAATGTTCATTACAGTAAAACCAAAAAAGAACCAGAAATTAGACCAAAAATCTATATAAAAGTAAAATTCAACTATTGGTAATTTGGAGAGTAAGTATATCACCCCGAAATTAAGAAATATAGGTACTGATACCATTATAATAAATACTACAATCGCTAGAATTATAGAAACAGTCATACCAAAAACTTCAGCACTTCTATTCTTAGTCCTATTTGACATTACGCCCAACCCCTTTAGTCCTAACTTTCTAAATCTTCTATGATAACATAATATTGTAAATATTATAATATATTTTGGGAGGAGAAAGAGAATGAAAAAGAAAATTATTAGTTCTGTTGCAGCAACCTTAGCTACTACTATGCTAGTAAGTGCGGTAGGACCAAGTTTAGCTAGCGCTAAAGAAGCAACTAATTCTTTTACACAAAAAACATTACCATCACTCCCTAGTATTGTAGAGCAATATGAAAATTATGATCCTGATATGTTTGATTTAGAAAGTCCTAGTTTTAGACAAGACATAATGTTGAGTAAATCTATTATTCAGCAAGAAATACTTAATAATCAAAAGGGAGTAACTACACAAGGGGTACTTGGAGCTGGATTAAAAGGTATAAAAGCCTTTGGAAGCATAGTGAAAAATGGTGGACACATGCTATCTTGGATTTTAAAACCATTTTCTAAAAAGTATGCCGATGCTGTTAAACGAAACTCAGCAAAAATAGGCAAAGCACTAGCAAAACCTGAAAAAGCTACAAGAAGTCATGTTAAAAAACTTCTAACCGACCATGGTGTACCAAAAGATGATGCAGAGATGATAACAAAAATTATTTTCTGGCTTCTGTAAGAATAAATTTTTATAGAAGTATACCTTTCTAACTTTACAAAGCTAATCTCAAATTAATAAGAGCATTAATTTAAAAGAGCCTAAAATGCATAAACTCGCATACTTTAGGCTCTTTTGTGAGCGTCAAGTGAAATGTTATAGTTTTTGATAAATTTTTTACACTTTTGTCTCAAAAATAGACATTCTATATTTCATTCGGTAACTATCACACTTAACTGAATAATCTTTACTCGATGAATAATTATATCCAATATAGCGGTTGTTATGGCCGAATCACCCAGGAAAGTGCTTCATTGGCTGCTTTCGAATTTAAGCCAACAATTTGTCGAACAAAATTCGTAATCGGTGTGACACCAAAGTCCTTTTCATAATCTTCTCTTGTTCCAAGTTCTTTCCATAGAATATCTTCAAGCATTTTCATATCTTGTGCTGTTATCGGTGTATTATGATTCAACTTGTAGATGGTCATTTGATCTTTATGTTCAATTAGGTAATGATTTACTTTCTTCCGGTAATTTTGTAAATCATCACACATGGAACATTGGATCGTTTACTCTTACTTCAATCACTTCATCATGGAAGTTTGTATACTTAACGCTTTACATACTCCATCTAGTTCAAAGATGTTAGCACTAAGTAAGGAATGTGGCTAAAATGCGGTCAAATATCTATACATTCCTTGCCAAAAACCCTGTTTTATCAACGTAATAGAAGCTACATTCTCAATATGCCTTGACTAGTAACCGCAGACATTAGGTCTTGTAGCAGTGTTCATCTAATTTATTTTTGATAAGAAAATGTCTCACTTGTGAACAAGTCAAATCAGTTATGGTTAAAACACAGACCCACAACTTGGGATCATCATGAGTAATTTGAGGATATTCAGCCAAAGTTTTTGTTATTTCCATTTTGCTCTAGAAATAGATTTTTCCAGATTAAATACCAACCCATAATACAATTACTAATAAAGTTAACCCCTTCCTTCAATAATGATTTAACTTACCCTCTCTAATCCTTGGCCATCTAAATTTTGGTACATACTTAACCATCGTTTCATATATAATGCCCCATTGTTGTTCAGTTAGTGCTGCAACTGGCAAATCATTATTTATTCGAAGGCTTCTTTTCAAACGCTTAATTTGTTGTGCTGTGAAAATTCCCTTTAATGCATAATCAACCGATAATTGAGGATTTTTAAACATGTAATCAACTAATCCCCAAAAGATTTTATAGTGACTATAAGGCACAATCGGATTTGGTTTTCGACTAATTTTAACCAATGCAGAATCTACTCTTGGAGGTGGGGAAAAGTTTTTTCTTGAAATTCCTCTTACATAACAGATATTAAACCACATTCTCCAAGCGATTACATATGAATCTTTTACATAATTTGATGTGAACCTCTTAGCTGCTCCTTTTTCCATTACAATCACACCTTTTTGAAAATGATTTAATGGATTATTAAGGAGTTTCTTCATAATTGGTGTTGTGATGGCATATGGGATATTCGAAACAACTACAAAATGTTCCCTCGGCAACGTAATTTTTAATATATCTTGATTGATAATAATAGTGTTTTTACTGTTTGGTATTTTCTTTTCTAAAATCTTTATAAACTTTAAATCATATTCTACTGCAATAACTTTCTTCGCCCTTTGACTTAGTATTTCTGTTAACGCTCCTTTACCAGCACCTAATTCTAAAACCAGATCATTTGGGTCTATCTCTGCTTCATCTACAATTTCAAAAAGTAACTTCTTATTATGCATTAAATGCTGACCCAAATGATTTGGTGGTTCACCTCTTGTAATTTTGTTTTTCCCATAAGTACGTTTTTTTCTAGCCATATTTTCCCTTCCTCTCTGAATTAAAAAATCACAAATCTGCTTGTGATTCAGAGTAAAGGGAAGAGAATCCATCCTTAATTTTTTATGAGTTTTTACTAGATCAAATGATGATAATGTGCACAGAAACCCAATAAGAATAACCTTCAGGTTTAATAAAGATACATATAAAAACTCCGTTTTTCACAAAAATAAAAAAGGCAGACAAAGGTCTGCCTTTTTTAAAAAATACATATTAAAGAATTAGTATCAAAGTACCAAAAATACCTTAAATAACAATTGCCACAAATAGCAATTGCAATTATCAATAAGGATTATTAAAAAAGGACAGACTACTCCCATTACTCTGCCGTTCACAAGCAGAGCCTTTGAACATATTCAATTCATTAGTTCAAAGTTGGGAAACGTAGTCTCATCGAATGTGTCACTTTTTTAATAATCCTCCTTAACTTTTTAAATACATTTAAATACAGGTGAAATTATATTAGTAATACAAAAAACTGTCAACTTTAAAATATTGTTATGTTTTGGAGATAGTCCTTTTCTTTTAGCTTCTTCTAAACCGCCAAATATCTTCCTGATCTCCGTATAGACTCCAGAATAAGTAGCAACATTAGAATGTTTCATTCTATTAATAGGATCCTGTCCTATAGAAATATTTGATCGAATTTCTCGATACCAATCACAATGTTACATTTATTTTGTTTAGGATTCTTTGCTGCGGCTAGCACTTCAAACACCAATGTAGATTTTCCTGAACCGGAAACTCCTGTAACAGTTGTTAAACATCCCATCGGAAAACTTACATCAATATTTTTTAAATTATATAAATTAGCATTCTTAACCCCTATTACCTCTCCACTACCTTTTCTAAATTTACCGCGAATTTGCTTCAGCTTTTTCAAAAATGCTCCGGTCACTGATGATTCTTGAATAATATTATTGTTGTAATCTTGATACACATAATATAAATGGTTCATCACCAAATTTTGTGATTTAGTGACAAAAAAGAGAAAGCACTGACGAGATCCTGGCAATAATGTTAGCGGTGAAATAAACATTAAGGAGGTCTCGTAAGTGCTTTCTATACCACTAGGATTGCCAGAATTTAAAGTTATTAAACACGAACTTCTTTCCTATGGTTATGCGATTCATGTAGAGAAAACAGAGACACAGGAACGTTGTCCTCATTGTGGGTTTCCCACTTCTTCTGTTCATGACAGGCGGACACGGAAAGTACGGGATTTGGCGATTTTCCATCAACAAAAGCCATGCAAATCCTCGAAGAGGGATTCGAAGACGCCACCGCCGTATTGGACTATCCGGACCGTTATCGTCGGCGTCTGCGCACGACCAACGGAGTGGAACGGCTGAACGAAGAAATTCGTCGCAGAGAACGGGTCATCCGCATCTTTCCGAACCGGGAATCGGTGTATCGCCTCGTTGGTGCCGTGTTGATCGAAATCGATGAAAAATGGATGTCAGGGCGCAAATACTTGGATATGGCTGAATATTGGAAGTGGCGGAAAACGAAAGAGCAAGGAGTCCGATCGGTGAATCAGGAGGCTCCGGCGATCAAGAGAGTGGGATAACCTCTACGCCGTGTCAAGGAGAACGTGGAATACCGGAGCGAAGTGAGGATATGCCGCGAAAGCTCCTTGACATGCCTGTTCCTTGACAACATGATCATTTGTCCGGGAAGGCGACCGGCAGGGAGACTTGCCGGTCTTACCTACCATACGTCAAGTCATCAGGTCCATGTTGTCTATCAAAGGGGAATTTACACAATAATTTGGACTTGACCGATAAATCCACCACCATGTATAAGAGTCCCAAGCATCCCAGTTTTCTTTGTAATCCATTATCTTAACTGGGGGGAATAACACGAAAATTTCTAAAAGCATCGCGATATGAACCATCCCCCAGTAAAAGGGGATCTTCCATCCCCATTTAGACGGACTATATCTTACTCCGAAAAGAACATAAAAAGGAATGACCGTAAACATTTCAATGATAGGTATTGGTGACATAGGGATAAGTCTAGCCGGAAAAGAGTAAAATCCGATAGAAACAAATACAAAACAAAGGAAAGCTCCCGTCAAACTGCTTATAAAATAGAGCAACCCATATCGTTTGAAATTGTTTCTTAATATAAAAAAACTTCCAATAAGACTAAGGATCACTGCTGTTATTTCCATCGTTTGTGTCGCTTTTAACCCATATATCATCAGTACTTCCCCCTTTGCAATGACCTCATTTGTATAACATCCCCAATTATCAGCTATTTAATGAAACTGCTCAGAGTTGAACATTCAACGTGAACCAGTCTATCTTAGTATTTCTAATGAATGCTTCTTCCCCATTATTCCCTAACAAAAAAAGAGAAACAGGAGCCCATCCCGTTTCTCTTGAAAAATTGTTTATTTTTCATCCTAACCAGTTCAGTCAACTGGATGAAGAAGGATTTTCCTTTTTCCTGTTATATTATCAAAACTTTACTTCGGTTTTGGCAAGAAGAGTTTTTTATTTTTAGCAAGAGTTTATTTATGCTCTTATCTTTAACACTAATCGAGCTACACTTTCTACATGAGCAGTATGCGGGAACATGTCGATGGGTTGGATGTATTCGACGCGATATTTTTTCATTAGAACGTTGAGGTCTTTGGCAAAGGTAGAAGGATTGCAGGACACATACACCACTTTTTTTGGTGATGTTCGTAGGATGGTTTGCAACAATTGTTCGTCGCAGCCGCTTCTTGGTGGGTCAACCACTACAACATCCGGTTTCCAGCCTGCTTTCACCCACTTTGGCATAATTTCTTCGGCTTTTCCTACTTCATATGTTGCATTTGTGATTCCATGACGTTTTGTATTTTTTCTTGCATCTTCAATGGATTCTTTAACGACATCCATTCCCCGTACTTCCCCAGCATCTTTCGCTAACCAAAGACCAATGGTACCAACACCACAATACGCATCGACTACTCTTTCTTTTCCTGTTAATCCAGCAGCTTTTTTAACTTCATCATACAGTTTGACCGTTTGAACGGGATTCAATTGAAAGAAAGCACGAGCCGATAATTCGAATTGAAGATCTCCGAGAGATTCTTGAATCACTTCTTCTCCGGATAATTTGAATGTCTTCTCGCCAAAAATAAGCGATGTTTTTTGGCCATTAATATTTTGGACAATGGATTTTACTTCTGGAAGTCGTTTATGAATTTCTTGAACAATTAAATCTTTTTTTGGCAAATCTTTTTTAAAGGTAATAAGAACAATTTGAATTTGTCCAGTTTGAATGCCGACACGGGCGACAATTGTCCGTACAATACCGCTTTTTTTCCGTTCATTATATATAGGGACATTTAAGTCTGCTAAAATTTGTTTCACCACGTTAACGGCTTTATTGGTTGCTGGGTGTTGAACCATGCAATTCGGAATATCGATAAGTTGGTGGGAATTCATGCTGTATAATCCCGCAATAACTTTTCCCTTATGAATCCCTACTTGGAACTGACTTTTATTTCGGTAACCCCATGGTTCTTTCATCCCAATCGTTTCTTTTACATGAAATTTTTCAATTGGAACTTTTGTATGTCTTTCCAGTGCTTGAATGACGATATCTCGTTTTTCTTTCAACTGTTGTTCATATTTTAAATGTTGAAGTTGACATCCTCCACATTCTTTATAGATTGGACAAGGCGGTTTCACCCGATGTTTTGATTTTTTAATGATCGTCTTTATTTTTGCCTCGGCAAAATTCCGGTTGATGTTCGTTGCTTCAGCCATAATTTCTTCTCCTGGAAGGGCGCCCGGTACAAAGACCACTTGTTTTTTAAAGTAGCCGACTCCCTCTCCGTTAATTCCTAGCCTTTTTATCGTTAGCGGAAAGGTTTGTCCTTTCAATATTTTTATATTTCCTTGATTCATCGTAGTTTTTTTCATGTTGTCACCTCTATACTGCGCCATAAATAAAGGGAAGCATAGCTTAAATATGGTTGCCATTCTTTTGCCATATCTTCCATCTCTTCATAGGTCGGTTTCCGATCCATGTGGAAAAATTTCTGTATTGCACGTTGAATACCGATATCAGCCATGGGGAATAAATTTTTTCGACCTAATGCAAATAATAGAAAATTTTCTGCTGTCCATTTTCCGATTCCTCTTATTTTCACTAAATCATTGATAATTACTTCATCTGATTGATCCGATAAAGCTTCTAAATCTAATGTTCCATCCGCGATTAGTTTCGATAAGCCAATGACATATTCTGCTTTTCTTTGACTAAATTGAAGTTCACGAAGCTGTTCAGTCTTTATTTCAGCTACTTCTTCTGGTAAAGGGAAAAAAGTTACACCATCCATAACTCTCCCAAAATGTTGAGCAAATCGATAGGTTAATGTTTGAGCAAACTTTAAATTAAGCTGTTGGTGAATAATACATCTTGCTAAACTGCTATAATAATCAAAATCTAATATAAGTGGGGTTCCGCGATGTTGTTCAAATAGTGATGCTAAAGATGTATGCTGAAAGTGTTCATACACTTTTTCTAGCGATTCATTCCATTGAAAAATATGTTCAACTTTTTTAAGAGCATTATCTTTTATCAACCAATCCGTTCCTTCAACGATAAATGACGGCTTTTCTATTGTACCTATCGCCATCACTTTTATAATATACGGCATTTTATCGATCCATAACGGTACTAAAATAGATCGTTCATTTTTATTAACGGAAATCATTGGATCTAATGAATATCTATCTAAAACTCGATCAAAATCGTATGGTCCTTGAATGGCTATAGTCTCTTTCCACATATTTCTACATCCTTAAATTCATTCTTGTATTGATTTTAACGTAGAACGATTAAGAAGGAAAGAGAACCATAAAAAGAAGCGTTCCTATTACGAAACGCTCATTAATAAAAAATTTTTGATTTCATTTCTTTTTTCCAAGTATAGTCATCCAAGCTTTTGAATGAATATCCTCGTTTTTTTAAGTCTTGAATAACCTTTTCTAAAGCATCTGCGTTATCCTTTGATACAGTATGTAAAAGAATCACTGCACCTGGATGGATTTGCTTCATAATATTGTCATAAGCATATTGCCATCCCTTTTGTTGATCTGTTTTCCAATCGACAAATGCTAAAGACCAAAATACATGTGTATAACCTTCCTCTTTAGCAATTTTTAATGTCCGTTCACTAAAAATTCCACGAGGAGGGCGCAAATATTTCATTTCTTTTTGCCCTGTTAAGCGGAAAGTTTCTTCTTTCACTTTTCTAAGTTCTTCACGTAAACGTTCGTCACTAATAGCGGTAAAATCAGGATGATGCCAAGAATGATTTCCTATGATATGCCCTTCCTTCACCATTCTTTTCACTAAATCAGGTGCACTTTGAAGATAGTGTCCCGTAACAAAAAATGTTGCAGGTACTTTTTCTTTTTTTAAAACATTTAATATTTTTTCGGTATATCCATTTTCATAACCGTTATCAAATGTTAAATATATTACTTTCTCATTCGTATCTGCTTTATAAAAAGCTCCGTACTTGGCTAATAGTTCATCATATTCCTTTCCAGCTTCTGGAGGTTGTTCATTTGATGCTCGTTTAAATCCCCAATGAATGGCCTTATTTGATACTTGAGCAAAGGCATTTGCTTGACCAAATATAAAAAAGAAGGTAAAGAAAATGAGGAATAATTTCCGTACCATGATTGGATCCTGCCTTTCTTTTTATTCTTATCGTCTGTAAAGGCAAGATAATCATTCTTGGAAAATTTTTCATCACATTTTCTTCATATAACGTTGAACTTCATCTAGTGTAGGTAATGCACTCATCGCACCTTTTTTAGTTGTCACAAGCCCTCCTGTTACTGATGCAAAACGGCCAATGTTTATGCTATCATCTAAACTTAATTCATTTAGCGATTTATTCAGATGATTTAATTGATATAACATTCCTGCGACGAAACCGTCACCTGCTCCAGTAGTGTCTTCTACAGAAACTTGAATGGCATCTACCTTATCAGCTCCATTTTTTGTAAAGACATAACTGCCGTTTTCTCCTCTAGTTAAAAATACAAGACTTAAATTGTATTCATTCATCCACGATTTTATCGAATCATGGGAAGTCGATTCAGTTAAGAACATTAGCTCTTCTTCTGATATTTTTAAAACATCAATTTTATCCAGCATTTGAAAAATTAATGTTTTTAATTGTTCAGGATCATCCCATAAACTGACTCTCACATTTGGATCAAAGGATATTATCATGTTTTCATTTTTTGCATATTGAATCGCTCTGAATGTCGCCTCTTTTGCTAAATGGCTCTTTAATGAGATTGTTCCAAAATGAAAAATTTTATGGTCTTTAAATAAATTCTTATCGATATCCTTTTCTGATAGCATTTGATCAGCTGGCTGCTTTATATAAAAGGAAAAACTACGTTCCTTGTTTTTATCTAATTCTACAAAGACGATCGCTGTACGATATTCATCGGAAAGGATGGATGAACACCATTTTCTTGCAATGTTTGTTTTAAAAAATTCCCAAACATATCATTTCCGACTTTGCCTATAAAGGTTGACTTTGCACCGAGACGCGAAACTCCAACGGCCACATTCGCAGGAGCTCCCCCAGGACTTTTTTGATATATTTCATTGTTTTCATCCATTGGAATAAAATCAATGAGTGCCTCTCCTAACGTGATAATACCGTTTTTCAAAAAAATTCTCCTTCCCTTTTAAAAAGTAATAAAAGGAAAACCCGCCAACATGGACGGGTTCTTAGGTGATTAAAACACTCTTTCTTTAAATTGTGCCAATTTTTCTAGGGAAGATTTATCTACATCTTCATGCAAACTATTTCCATGAGAATCCATAGTGACAACCGCAGTAAATCCTTCAACTTTCAAATGCCACATTGCTTCAGGAATACCGAATTCCATAAAATTAACGCCTTCTACAGATTTAATACAATCAGCATAATATTGCGCTGCTCCACCGATAGCGTTCAAATATACACCGCCATGTTCTTTAAGCGCTGCTAATGTTTTTAGTCCCATTCCACCTTTACCGATTACGGCACGAATACCAAATTTTTTCATAATATCGCCTTGGTAAGGTTCTTCTCGAATAGAGGTAGTAGGGCCTGCAGCTTTTACTTGCCATTTTCCGTTTTCATCTTTTAACATAACAGGACCACAATGATAAATAATTTGACCATTTAAATCCACCGGACAATCGTTTTCGGATAAATGTTTGTGGATAGCATCGCGTCCAGTGTAAATCATTCCATTAATACGAACGACGTCGCCCACCTTTAAAGAACGAATTTGTTCTTCTGTAATTGGTGCTTCCAATGTAACAACATTTGTTTCTTCACGAGTAGCAGCTACTTCTTCGCTTGCTTTTTGTTCTTCATCAAAATTAATCTCTTCCCCATCTTGATATAACCACTCTTGAATGTCACCAGTTTCTGGGTCAATATATACGCCTAATCGACGGAAAGCCCAACAGTTATAGGCAACAGATACGAAGAAACTTGCCGGAATTCGGTGCATAACACCAATTTTACAACCTAGTAATGTTGTTTCTCCGCCGAATCCCATTGTACCGATACCTAATTTATTGGCATTTTCCATGATGTATTCTTCTAACTTTCTTAAGTCTTCATTAGGGTTCACATCGTCGACAGAACGGAATAACTGTTCTTTTGCAAGATCATACCCACTAGAACGGTCTCCCCCGATTCCTACACCAATGAATCCTGCACTACAACCTTGTCCTTGAGCTTGATAGACAGAATGTAAAATACATTTACGAATTCCATCTAAATCACGGCCAGCTCTTCCTAACCCTTCTAATTCACAAGGCAAGCTGTACTGGATATTTTTATTTTCACATCCGCCGCCTTTTAAAATTAGGCGAACATCAATATAGTCTTTTTCCCACTGTTCAAATTTAATGACAGGAACTCCTACCCCTAAATTATCTCCGCTGTTTTCACCCGTTAGCGAATCAACAGAGTTAGGACGCAGTTTTCCATCTTTTGTTGCACGGACAATTGCGTTTTTAATCGCTTCTTTCATTTCAAGTTGATTCACACCAACTGGAGTTTTTATTTTAAACGTTGGTAAACCTGTATCTTGACAGATTGGTGACACATTTTCGTCAGCCATTTTTATATTGTTTGTAATTGTTGCCAGACTCATTGCTGCACGTGTTCCCGCATTTTCACGTTCTTTAGCAGCTTTAATAGCACGGCGAACATCTTTTGGTAGATTTGTGGACGTCTCGACAATTAGTTTATACATACTTTCTTCAAATGTTTGGATATTCATGGCGTTCTCCTTTCCCAATGCCTAATAAGTATTTCACACTGTAAATAATTATACTCCTTTCTTTTTTAGATTTAAAGAAAAGAGGAGGAACCGCTTTCAAAGATAGGTTCGTTTTTTTGGCCGAGCATTTATATAAATAGAAAAAAATAAACACATCTGACATAAATAAGCAAAAAAAATCGGACAATTTATGCCCGATTTTTATTTATTATGGATTTGTTTCTCTATTTCATCAATCATTGCAATAAGTCGATCGATATCTTCCAAACTTGTTTCTTCTGGGTTCAAACTATCTAAAGTTTCTAAAAAGCTTGTCAATCGATCC
The DNA here is from genome assembly GCF_057747715.1 of Bacillus sp. JST-5. Lineage (NCBI taxonomy): Bacteria > Bacillati > Bacillota > Bacilli > Caryophanales > Bacillaceae > Bacillus > Bacillus sp. JST-5. Next base: position 26,021 of record NZ_JBYLHW010000022.1, read on the forward strand.
TGTAACTTAGCTATTTTGTTATCTTGTGCCAAATAATTCCTCTCCCATCTAATTTTTATTTAGGTTGATCAGTAGCTATAAAACCAAACGTTACATGGTCTTGAACCGGAATCCAAGCACCAATGCCTTGAGACGTTACATTTTTTATAACAATCATTTTTTTTCTACCTTTTAGTGCTAAATATACCTCTCCATATGTGACTTTACCTTTTTCGTTAATAGCAGGTGCGTACGCATATAAATACCCTAGTCGCTTTGGAGGGATATTATAATATTGATCCTTCTTTGTTCCTCCACCAATAATCGTTTCAAAAGCAAGAGGTAGATTTGTGTTTTGCATCGCACTTAATAACATCATCTTTTTCACTTGGTCCGCTTGAGGAACTTTTGAAGTTAATCCACCTTTAACAATTTTTTGTGATTCTTGTACATAATGAATTTTATATGGAGCATTACCTCCACGATTATCATAATAGTTCGTATTAATTTTTTGATATTCCCAGTTTGGCGATGTTTCTTGTGATTCGTAATTTAACGGCCATCTTCCTAAATAAATCATTGCCTTATGTCCAAGCGAGATTAGTGGTTTAGAAATACTTGTTTCATTTAATAATTCAATTAAGTCAGGATTTTCAATTTTTTCATTTGATGTATTCAATAATTCCTCCGTTAACTCACTCGGCTTTAAATAAGGCAAATTTTGAGTTGGATTTGGAAATGTATTTTCTTTCGATATGTTCATAACGGATGAAGGAATTTTATATTTTGCTGATTGTTGCTTAACTTCATTCTTTTCGGCAAAGATATCATTAGAAAAAATAAAAACTGAAAAAATCATGACTGTTACAAAAAGGAAGAGCTTCTTCATGACTGATTACTCCTTTCTATGGATCATCTATCTTTTGTCCATAGTTTTTTCGGAGTAAAACAATATTATCCATTAAAATTTAATGATTCCTTATCATGAATTTTTAACTTGATGTCCGTACGTTTATCAATCGTTCATACCATTTCTTTGTAAATGGGAAGAACAATTGAATCATCGGTCCAATGGTTGCGGCAATGATTAGTGTTCCTATCCCTATTGGCCCTTTCATGAACAACGCCATAATGATTGCGAATAATTCTGTTGATGTTTTCGCAATAGTATAGCTTATACCGAATCGCTCACTAATAGCGACCATTAAATGATCAATCGGGCTTACCGGGAATTTTGGTTGTAAATAAATAGAGATTCCGAAGCTAAGGATTAAAATTCCAATCAATAATAATCCTATTTTCATATAAGTGCTTTCCGGCGATATCCCATCCAATACAAATAAAAGCCAAAAATCAACACATGAGCCAATGATAGCCACTGCTAAAATTTCTAAATAAGCAGGCTTCTTCTTTTCAATCACACTATTAACGAAAATTAATATAAATCCAATAATAAAAATCCAACTTCCTACGGTTAAACCAACCGTTTCTGATAAAGCAACATTTAAAGCATCCCATGAACCAACACCAAAATTAGCTGTAATCGTTAATGAAATGCCTAATGAAACGATAAAAATTCCGATGAGATAAAATATGACTTTCTTGAAAAATTCCATCATGTCCACCTTTAAATAATCAGAATATTAAAAAACATTTGATAATATAAATGTACTGTAACCACTAATAAAGGAGGGATTGCTCTTAGAATCCTGCTCATAAGGGGGTGCTTAAACAAGAGAGTCTTTTGTATAGCACCGAGAAAAACGTTATCTTCCTCTGTAAGACAGCTTTTGGATAAACACTATGATTAAAGAGGGTGATATTCAAAATAATGAACGAACTCTGTGCATATGGCACAGAGTTTTTTACATTATCTCAGCTCAAAAGTTTCATTTAATTCAATACTTCCGATAACGGATTGAACTATTGAACAATTTTTTCGTTAATAGCCATTTCAATCTTGTTTTCATCAAGATTGTTACCCGTTATTAGCCGGTTCAAGATGCGTTATCCGCAAATGTCCCTGGAATTGCGTCATGATTCATCCCGCAATCTCATTCATGGCGTAATCAACGGGGAATTGAATCTTGCCTTCCTCGGTCTGGTACCGGCAAAGGAAGCCTTGCTTGAATCCTATATATTGTTTACTCAGCCTTTTTTCCTTCTGGTCCCCGCCAACCATCCCCTTTCGAATCGAAAACAAGTGCAATTAAACGAGTTGAAGGATGAGCCCTTTGTGTTTTTCCAAAGGATCCGACATTACTCTATCTAGTTGTCAGCAGGCTGGTTTTACGCCAAAAATTGCGGCGGTAAGAAAGGATGTTGAAGACATCAAAGGACTGGTATCTTCTTCCATCCAGATAGCCCTTTTGCCGGTGGATTGCCTGTATGATCACATCCCCCGCTCAATCCAAAAAATCAGGTTCTCCTATCCTCAAGTTACCAGAACAGTAGGGATTATCCGGCAGAAAGAACGGGAGCTCACTTCTTCCGAAAATAATTTCTTCAAATTTGTAAAAGACCTATATCGGCAAATGGAAGGATTTTTATAAGCATAAAGGAAAATAATCCAAAATTGTATTTTCTAGAAAGGCTTCCATTCCAAACGGATGAAGATATTTTACCGTAAGCCCTGATGAAAAGCAATTGGTTATCAGTACAAATTTAAACGGCTATTTTAATCTTTTAGGAATGGATTTGCCGAATCAATTTTCCTATCCGTAACCTTTAACAATCAATCCGCACAATCCCTCTATTATTCAAAAACCGGTGAATTTTTAGTTGTCGGTTTCGATAAGCACGGTGATGAAAATACCCAACTGAATGCCCTTTCCCCGCACGGTGGTGAGTTGGTGCCTTTATGCGTAAACGAGGTCATCGCCATTTCTTCTGCCACCTGACAAAAGACGACAAACGACTCTATTATTCCGGAACAAAGGACAATCCTACCTATTTGAATACCTACGTATACAATCTCGAAACCAAGGAAAAAACATAACAACCTATGTAGAGGAGGTAAGTCCTGAAGAAAAGAGCTATGTTTATGTAAAACAATGCGGAAACACCCATTCCCTAATGTTTGTACGCGTAGGTACAGAGGAGAATTTATTAACTCCGGAAACGGATCAGCAATTCACATCCTTTTCCCCAGTCGAAGTATCTGAAAATGTCATTTACTTTTTAACCAACCATGATACCAATCTTACTTACCTTGCAAAATTTGATCTTGATTCCAAAATCTTTGAAAAAGATTTGAACATTGAAAATGAGGATTTTATTCACATCTCCTATTCCAAGAAGGACCAGGTTCTCTATCTCATTGAAAACGGATATGCCGATCGGGATAAAATCCTTCTGATGGGTAGTAGCTATGGCAGTTATATGGCCCTTCTGTAACGGAATTAATAGGAGACACGTCCTTCCAATATTATGAACCTATTAAGCTGGTAAAGTCTTTTTAAACACTGTTATAGCTTATTATTATGAAAAATGTATTGTAAGGTAATTCAATAATGTGTAAAATGTATATATATAATATACACATTTTTTCGAGAGAGGTTTTTTTACATGCAAATTATAATCTCGAACCAATCTAAAGAACCCATTTATAGGCAAATTTATACTCAGATTAGGAAACAAATTCTAACGAATGAACTAAAGGCTGGAGAGTTGCTGCCTTCCATGCGTCAATTAGCGAAGGATTTAGATATAAGTATCATTACAACCAAGCGAGCATATGAAGAACTTGAAAATGACGGCTTTATTTACACAATAGTTGGAAAAGGATCGTTTGTATCTGAACAAAATAATGAAATGATTCTGGAAAGGAAAATGAAAGTCATTGAAGAACAACTAATGTCTGCAATTCAAAATAGTAAAGAAATAGGAATAGAATTAGAAGAATTAAAAGAACTACTTACAATGTTATATAAGGAGGATACATGATGGAAAGTGTAATTGAATTACAGCATGTATATAAGTCTTTTAAAGGATTTGAATTAAAAGACTTATCTATCTTCGTTAAGAAGGGCTTTGTTACAGGGTTTATTGGTGGTAATGGGGCGGGAAAATCCACAACCATCAAGCTGATTATGAATTTGTTACAACCGGATAGTGGAACAATTTCTATTTTTGGTTTGGATTATAAAAAAAATGAAAAAGAAATAAAACAACGGATCGGCTTTGTGTTCGATAGTAACATTTTTTATGAAAATATTACATTGGCTGAGATGAAGAAAATCATTAAACCTGCCTATCCAAAATGGGATGATGCCTTATTTCATCAATATGTAGATATGTTCGAACTGCCATTAAAGAAAAATTTAAAAACCTTTTCAAAAGGGATGAAGATGAAAGCCTCATTAACCATTGCATTATCCCACCATGCTGAGTTAATTATCATGGATGAACCTACATCTGGATTAGATCCGATCTTTCGTAGTGAATTATTAGATATCCTACATAACCTTATGCAGAATGAAGAAAGAACGATCTTTTTTTCAACGCACATTACGACAGATTTAGATCGAATAGCAGATTATATAACCTTTATTCATAATGGGCAACATATCTTCACAAAAGAGTATTATAAAATCGAAGAGGAATTCGCAATAGTAAAAGGAGGAATGAATCTAATAGATCGTGATACAGAACAAGAATTTATCGGAATTCGTAATACTAATCACGGATTCCGAGCATTGACAGCGAATAAACAACGGATAGAAACTCTTTTTGGTGATACAGTTATTATAGAGAAACCGACACTTGAGGATATTATGCTATATACAAAGAAAGGAGAAGAGAGAGATGCTGGATCTTATTCGTAAAGATCTGATATTACAGAAGAAAACATTGCCATTCATGTTGTTATTTTTGTTAGTCTATTTATTTGTAAATGTTTCTACTACTTGGGTGGCTATCGTTTTTTGTATTGTAATCATCATGAATGCTTTTGAAACGGATGAAACAGCATCAGCCAACCTGCTTTTAAATTCTTTACCATATACACGAAAGGAAATTGTCAGTTCAAAGTATATTGGTGCGCTATTTTTTATTTTTCTAATTCTGCTGACTATTTTTATAGGAAATTGGATGATTCATAGAGAAATCATGCAATGGGAAGTATTATTGTTCATTACGAGCATTGTAATGGGATTTATTTCATTTGCCTTCCCATTTTCTTATCTATTTAAAAGTAAATATTTATTGATAGGATCTGGTGTTGTGTTTGTTATTTATATGGTTACCCTAAGCGTAATACCTAATTTGAATGATAGAGTAAGAGAGGTAGTTCAAAGGGTTCTATCTTTTGATAATTCCCTGTTTTATGTAGCCATAATATTACCGTGTGCACTTCTTTATGTTCTTTCGTGGATACTCTCGATTCAAATATATAGTAGAAAAGTTATTTAGAAACGATGGAAAGCAAGACCCAGCCGCACAAAAAATATACGGAAGGTCAATTAATTGCATTGCTGAAAACCCCGGAAAATATGTGGAAGATAAAGAACTGGAGAAGACTTTATCGAAAACGGAAGGTTTGGGGACAGAGGCTACGAGGGCCGAATTCATCACAAAGTTTAAATGAATGAATCAAAAGGAACCTTGTCTATGCCACAGTCAAGATTCCCATCAAGGCATTAGAAAGGAGTTGCTGGCATCCTCCGAAATGACCGCCAAATGGGAAGCCGATTTAATTTGTTTCGGTCATCATCATCCCGTCGATTTTTTCCAATGGGACAATTTATTTGAAACCGCTCCTAGGCTGCACAAAAGCCACACCCCTTTATGCCATAGTGAAAATTACAAAAGAAAGAGATTAATGTTCGTTTGGAAGAAGCTGCCTATGGAAATAAAAGGTTTCTATAATCCTGCGAAGAATTAAGTTCCACAACATGAGTTTATTATCCAAGTATTTCATGGTAATCCAAAAGTAGTCATTGAAATGAAAGAGGGAGCTGATTCTGGCTCCCTCCTTATGTTTGTCTAATATATTGCCTTATCTAAGAAATACCTTACAATCCCTTGAATTTATTGGGTATACCATTTCACCTGATCCTCCATATGAACAAAAGGTATGTCGGTGTCCACTTCCCCCCATATTTTATCAATTTCCATATCATCTCCCTTTAGCAATCGGGAAAAATCTAATTCTACAGGTTCCTGATCTCCTCCAAGGGCAAACCACATTTTCAATTCCTTAGGAAAATAACCGGAAGTATGGATTGTACCGGCCCAGTCCTTATACAACCCGGAAAAGATCCCTTGATTCACATTATTTAATAGATGGAAAGCATCCCTTCCATCCAGTAGACCAGCTGCCCGTTTTGATTGTAGGATTTCCAAACGCCTTTCGGAATCTTTCAAATAGTGACGGTTTTCCTCCACCATTTCTTCAAAATGATTGGTACAGGCATTCCCCTCCCGCACTGTGACCTTTCTTGGTGATGTTTCAATAATGTAAGTTGTTCCCTTCGTATCCAAGACAATATAACTAAAGGAACCCCGATGGGGAATTTCCTTTAGAAGATCTATGGCTTCCTCTGCTGATTGACAAGTTTCTAACAGAATTCTGCCGACCATGTTACATATAAAGCCATCTCCCGGCTTTTTCCGATTCGTAAAATTATAACCCATGGTAAAACCCTTTTCATTCATTCCGTCCATCCGTCCGGTAATTTTTTGCGACGGTCCAATTGTGGCATAGCCTTCATCTGATGGTTGAAAAAGGATAAAGCGCCCGTCATAGGTTTTCGGATGATAATCATAGTTACGGATCAGAAAATCGTCTCCAGTGACAATGGAACAGCCGAAACGGGGAAGATTTACCCGATATCCCCCAAATTCCAGAAGAACCCGATCCATCGTCCATTTCAGGGCATCCTTTAGACCGAGCAGCTCTTCCCAAATTCGGGGGGCATATCGTTGAAAAACTTCCTTCGCCTCCGATTCAGGAATGTGAAATCTTGGTTTTCTCACCTTCCATTGCTGCTCTCTGTTTTTGAGCGTAAAGGAATCCTTTAATAATTCCCCCTGAAAAACTCCAAAATCATAGTGGGTTCCCCGAAATTGAATCACATCGCTGTATATTTTTTTCAAATTAACCCCTCTCTTCTGACTGTCTCATGCAAAAGTGAACTTTCTCTCATATTTATTTACTTTACTATAAATGACAATATGAAAAAAGACAGGTGCTAAATCAAATAGCGCCTGTTATCTTTAATCTTATAAAATAAAAGGGAAACATAATCAATAAAACAACTGCCATATATAAAACATCGGTATTTATATTGTTGTAGGAGGCAAACATCTTATCTAGCAATACGAGAAATTCATTGGAGTCAATCAGTCCTTCCATGAAAGTTGTAAAACTGCTGAAAAAAGTACCGATTACAAAAACAACCAATAACAGGAAATAAAGATTAGGCTGTTCTTTTTATTGAATAGAAGTTTATATAATACTAAAGAAAATAGCCTCATGCATCCGACAATGAGAATAAATTGGATATTTTTATCCATGGTCGTTAGTTTTGTTGAACCAAAAATTTCAATATTGGTAACTTCTATCCTCATCTTCGTTAAAATTTTTTAACACTTCTCCACTGCAGACTGCTAGCGATGCAACAAGTAACTGATATGGACGTCAGCTGAAATATGAAGGGTTCCATAAGATAAATCCGTTGTAAATTCTCCTTCTTTCATCTGAAACATCATCAGGAACACCTCCTATCTTTTGCCGTCAATCCAATTATATTAATAACGAGCAAATCACATACAAAAAGTTTCAATAATTTTCTTATTCATACTATAATGTTAGACATGAACGTGAAAACATAGGAATTGAGGAAGAAAAATGAACAGATTTCTTTTCTTAATATTAATAAGTATCGTTGCAATTTCTGGTTTTTCACAGGGGATGCTTTTACCGTTAATCTCCGTTATTTTTGAAAATAGTGGAGTTTCATCCACATTAAATGGATTGAATGCAACAGCGCTTTATATTGGTATATTAATTGCTTCCCCATTTATGGAATTGCCGTTACGAAAATATGGTTATAAATCGATTATTATTTGGGGAGGATTTATCGTTATTCTTTCCCTTGCATTATTTCCTTTGTGGAAATCATTTTGGTTTTGGTTTTTATTACGTTTATTGATTGGAATAGGGGATCATGCATTGCATTTTTCTACACAAACGTGGATTACTGCAACTTCTTCGGATCGACATCGAGGACGAAATATTTCGCTCTATGGACTCTTTTTTGGATTAGGTTTTGCCTTAGGTCCGTTAATGACTCCTCTTGTTAAAATTAATGAAGAACTTCCATTTATCATTTCATCATTGTTATGTTTACTTGGCTGGATTTTTGTCTTTTTCTTAAAAAATGAATATCCGGAGAATGAAGAAATAAAAGTACAATCCATGACATCAACAGTGAAACGGTTCTCCCAAGCGTGGAAATATGCCTGGGTTGCCTTATTACCTCCATTATGTTACGGATTTCTTGAGTCTTCCATTAACGGAATTTTCCCCATTTACGGATTGAGAATTGGGATAGATGTTACTTCCGTATCAACCATTTTATCTTCCTTTGCCATTGGTGCAATTGTTTTTCAACTACCTCTAGGTATCATGAGCGATAAATTTGGAAGACGAAAAGTTTTATTAGTTATATTGTTGTTAGGAGGCTTGTCTTTTTTAACAGCTAGCTTCCTAGAGTCATCTGTATTAGGTATGATTATTTGCGTGTTTGTTTCAGGAATGTTAGTGGGATCAACCTTTTCTCTAGGGGTTTCTTATATGACAGACTTAATTCCAAAACATTTACTTCCAACAGGTAATTTACTATGTGGAATCTTCTTCTCATTTGGAAGTCTCGGTGGACCGTTTATTGGGGGAATGATCATCCATTATTTCAAACAAATTAGTTTCTTTCATATTATTTCAGTATTACTATTAACGTTATTTATCATTATTTATTTTCACAAAGTCAAACCATCTTCATCAAATGTTCAACATAATATGAATGCTACGGGTACATAATTTGTGCCCGTTTTTTATTTTTAAAAATAGTCTTTCCACTGAGAACCATCTCCCCTAATTCTTTATAAAATTTATAGAAAGCAGTTGAATTACTATAATTTTTATTTTATAATAATTATAAATTAATAATTATTATAAATAATGATAATCATTCTCATCTGATAAACAATTGACAGAAAAAAGCTTTTCTATAGAAATTGTACTTTTCATTCAACCTCAAAAGTCCTGCGGTAATATGTCAAGCACCAAAATCAAAGGAATTGGAAATTCTAAACCGCAAAAGTTCTAAAAAAGGCAA
>NZ_JBYLHW010000023.1:0-34662 GCF_057747715.1 Bacillus sp. JST-5
GTATAAAAGAATGACGGGGTTGCGTGTCTTTTTTTTGACCAAAATTGTATGAAAACCCCAACATTTATTATAGAGCCTAAAAAATGAGCCACATGATTTCCAATTTTTAATCCCTCTCTTATGATTAAAAGTGACCCAACTTTTAATGAGAGAGAGGAAAAAAGGATGATCAGTATGGCTCAATTTCAAAGTATGAAGCAAAAAGAGAATGGAGAAGGGTAGTACACTGCCGCGCGAGGTGTTTGTGTTTCTCGCCCCTCCTCGGGGCAAGAAACACAAACACCCACATACTCCCATTTATGGGAGTTCTCTTTCCAAGAGTGGCTCACTTTTGAAGTGATCACCTTGGCTCAATTTATCATTGACAAATACAACAATCTTCGACATACTTCGGGATGTGCCAGGCACGCAGTCATTAATGGATTTGGCTTAAGAATTATTTGTTCATCTAATTATGATGGATTCTCGATACTATCTAAACACAACAGCCGGGTAGCTGTTGTGTTTAGTAGATGATTTAAATTAAAACGGAACTTCCTTCGAATCGCCGTAAATATAGCTGAGCAAATCCACCTCGTATTCAGTATAGGTCTCATCAAGCTTGTTTCCGTCCCAGCGGTGCCCGAATACCTCATTGACCAGAATCTCCATACCGCCTTCTGCATACTCTTCAAGTAGTTTTCTCGCTTTTCTAGGAAATTCATTTTCGTCAAATGCTTCTATATTTTTACCTAGTTCTTCACCACTTAGTATAATAGAATAGGCTGCTGCCTTTTGTCTTGTGTTTAGGTAGTTGGTCCTAAATTCACGACCTCGCTCGCCAATACTTCTTTTTCTATTTTTTTTAAACCCTATACTTGCGCATAACAAGAATAAATCCTGGTATTTGATTTCGAATTTTGTATTCAAATGAAAGTAAATTTCCTCGTATTTTTTGCTCGTATAAAGTAGTGCTTGATCTGCTAAAAAGTCCATCATTTACCCCCTAGTTGCAATTGTTTCATTTAATTCAAGTTCTACGATTTCTGAGTGTCCCGGTTTGATTTGCTCAAGCTTATACCACTTACCGAGCTTGCCGGTGCTCTTGAAGCGAATTTCTTCCGTCCTAGACAACTCTGTATCTGTTAACAGAAGCACCCACTGTGAGGTGAGATTTGGAATATTGTCTATTAAATGATCACGGTTGTTTCCGCTGATCCGACCAAAAGGTGTGTCCATAAACAATGGGAAGTCGATATCTTCTGATCCACCTGCAGCTACTTTTGCAAGAGAAGTAATAAACGATAAAGCTACAACCTGACGCTGACCTTGTGAAATATCTTGGGTGATATTGATATTTTCCCAGTTTATAATATCAATCTCGTATTTCTCATTGATATCAATACGCTTGACTAGCTCTTTGTCCTTGCGGTCGATGAGTACCTTAAAAATCTCCGTGGTTTCACTGGTTAGCTTAGCACGCATCTCATCGCTGTACTTTTTAAATAGCGTTTCAAAATGGTCCTTTAGACTTTCGATATATTGAAGGATTTTTGAATCGATCCGTAAACTTTCATTCTCTCGGAGTAAACGACTGAATTCCTTCTCTAATACTTCTTTCTTTTTCTCTTTTTCATTGATCTTGAACTTTAGATCACGAATTTCCTCCTCCAGGTCTTTCAAGAAATCTTTTTTATCCCCTAAAGTAGCCTCAAGATTTTTAAAGTTCTCCTGTTCCTGAGCCTTCAGTCGGATAGCACCGCTATATTTATCAATCTCACGGTCGATTTCTTCAATTTCATCTTTGATTTCCCTGAATTCACGAAGTTTACGTTCAATAGATTTTACAATATCTCCCTCATCTAACATAAAATCATGAATACTTGAGGTAATCTGAGAAATCAATGGTGTGAGTTCAGAACGTTTAAAGTTGTTCTTTAATAATTTAACCTGATTTAGATGGTCCATATTTTCTCGCAGGTCGTTTCCGCAGCAGGCGCAAACAAGGTCTCGTAGTGATTTTTCAATCACTTCAATCGGAATCAAATCCCTCTGATCGACAAGAATCTGATCAAGATAATTTTTAACGGAGAAGTATGTATCCTTCAGGATTAAATGGTAACCATTAGTGACGAGCTCCCCTTTAATTTCTTCCTTTTTGTCCTTTGCAAGACGAACGTGAAGGTTTTTCTTTTCCTTGGCAGTACCTAGCATTTCCTGAATCCGTTTTACATCTTCGTTTTCAGCAAGTTTGTTTTCGATCTGCTCAATCTCAAGTGCACATGCAGCTTTATTTTTCTCCTTCAAGTTGACCCGTTCCTGCATACTAGTGATTTCATCAGTAATGGCATCTATTTCAATTTGCTTACTGGTCAAATCAAGGTTATGGGAAGAAGCAAGAATTCGTTTTTTCTCCGAAGAATGAAGCCTTTTTAGCAGAGTGATCGCCGCTTCTAGTTTGTCTATTTGCAGCAGCTTAACAATCCCGTTTTTAACCTCTTCCTTGACCTTGGCATCTGTTCTTGCAAGAGTTTCAATTTTTTCCGCATCAAACAAGAAAAAGCCCTTAATGCTTTCATCAAGAATGCCGTTGATGATGTCTTTAATCTCTTGTTCATCTGTAATTGGCTTAGCTGAGTAGTTTCCTTGTTCATCAACAATGTTCAACTCAACACCAAGAATCTTTTCCGTAATGATATCTCCTGTTTTATAGCCTCTAGCAAATCTTTTAATTTCGTATTTTTTGTTGCGATGCTCAAATACCACCTTAACAGAGGTGTCAATCGGCATGTTAGGGTTTTCGTCCAAAGCCAGAAAGTTGACAAGATGGATCTTTTCCTTCGGGTTATCCTGCTGAATGTGGGTGCTACCATATAGACCAAACATTAATGCTCGAAAAATTCCGGTCTTTCCTTTTCCATTTTCTCCAAAGATAATTGTAATATTTTCTTTGCCATTAGCAAATTCGATTTTCTGTTCTCCGTAAAACTGACGGAAGTTGTTCAGAGAGATTTCGATCAGTTTCATCTGCCTTCCTCCTCTAAAACCAGCTCTCTGATTTCCTCTCTGATCATTTCTTCGATGCTGGCATTTGATTTCCGGCCGGCCTCCAGCTCTCTTAACAGTAATTTAGCAATTTCAGCAAGTTCTCTTGGAAACTCGCTGATTTTTTTCTCCAAATCTTTATTGATATTCATTAAATGACCCCCATGTTACTTTTAAATTCTCTATATACTTCCCAAGGCAGCTTATCCATTAAGTACTCAAGTGAGTACGACTGCAGCTCTCTGCCGACAACCTCTCTAGCATTATAATTGTTTATGGCAAATCTGGAAAACTCAGCAAATCTAGGAATTTCCTTTGATGCAATCGACTTGTAAAGCTGGTCACTCGCTCCTGATGGTAGAACAATAAAATCATAAATCTCCGCGATATTTTTGCCGGGATACGTCCTTAAAATACGACCGCGGCGCTGGACAAATTCACGCGGATTTGACGTACTGGCGAGAAAATAAGCGGTCCTTGTGCTTGGTACGTCTACACCTTCATCAAGGCATTTAATTGCCACAAGTATCTGAATTGAACCATCATCGAACGATTTTAAAATCTGCATTCTGTCTTCAAGACTGACCTTTGAATCAAATCGGTGAACCCGATAGCCAAGCCGAGATAGATTTTTCGTGATGACTTCCACTTCTCCAGGAGCGCAATAGACTAGTGTATGAGAAACTTCCATGCGGTCTTTTTCGCGAAAAATTGATAAAAGTTTTTCTTTTTTATTTTCTGCCTTACTTAAAATAAGAGCCCGCTTTCGGTTAATATCACTAATTTCTTCTTGATCAGGTTTGTCTGAATTGTACAGATGAATGAGTCGTTTTGTATATCTCTCATATCTCTCAAGTTCATCCTCTGTCAAATCAATGATAAAAGGAGTATACGTGTATTCTGTCAGTGCACCATTTTCAATGGCTGTTTTCATATCATATTCATAAACAGTCTCACCGAAAAAATCCTTAATAAATTGGGTACCGTCTTCATCCCACCATCGTTCTGGAGTAGCAGATAAGCCTACCTTTGCCTCTATGCCTCTGAGCTTATTATCCCTAAGGCTATCGACGCCAAAATAGTGACATTCATCGGCAATCAAGAAGCTTTTGCCTCTTATTTTTTTCATAAGGATGTTAAATTCTTCAGAAGCAGCACTGCGATACGTGGTGATAACCACATGGTTTTTGAGGATTCCGAGATTAAAGTCCCTTACATCTGTCTGCAACTTTCCTGTCCATGACTTCTTGCTCCCAAAGCAAGTAGTAAAGCTGGTAAATCCTAATTGACGGCAGTTCTGCTCCCACTGATCGACCAGATGTGTAAAAGGTACAATGATCGCAAGGAAAATTCTACCCTTTTCTTTATAAAATTCATTGGCAATAATGAGACTCGTTATTGTTTTTCCGGTACCCGTCGCCATTTCTAAAATTCCATTCCAGTTGTTCCTTTTTACTGCCTCAATCGCCTCTCGCTGGTAGGGACGTGGTTTAATACGTTTGATTGGCTTTCGCTCCTTTTTGTAACCTTCTATTTTTTCCTTTAGGATGTTTGGCATATCAATCACTGTTAACCCTTTGGTTGTGTTATTCCATAGATTTTCAAAGTCATTTACCATGTCATCAATCCTGGTGTGATCATGTTCCTTCCAAAACACATCAATCTTTTCAAAATTGTCTCGTATTCCACCAATTGTTTCATTTGCGGAACCGGAAAAAGCAACTCGGTTACCTTCTCGGTCATAAAAAATTCCGAACTTTTCATGGTAAAGACTATTGTTGTTGGTAAAAGCAATCTTGATTTGTAGCTTATCCTCATAAATTAGCCAGGCTAATGTGTTAAGCGTATCCTCTCTAATTGATTCCTCACAAATCTCAATTTCACGGAGGAGACTTCTAGCTATTACGTCATATTTTGCCCGGTATCCGAGCCGAATGGCTTCGATATCTTCGGCTGTCAAATATGGGTTTGCAATTAATCGGATACGACCGTCCGAGTGAAGGAATTTCTCCAACCCCCTTGCAATCACTCCGAGGCTGCCACTTGTAAAATAGCCAACAGCCCGATCGTATTGCACTGCTTTTTCAATTACCTTGCTGTAAAAATCTAAATGAATCTGGTCAACATCAGACCTGTATTTAAATTTCAAATCAAGCTCTGTAAATGACATTTACTTCCCCTGCCTTATAGTTACGTAGCCCAATTCATCAAAATGGAATTTCTCACTACTTCTGATCTCATAAGGTAAGGTTTTTTTGTGCATATATTCCTGCTCTCGAACGATCCCTTTTTCCATAAGAAAATCATAGATAGCTAATTCATGCATGTTTCCGTCGTATTCATTTTCCAACAAGTAAACCACTAAATCCTCAAAGGTTTGTATGTAGCTCTCGTCTTTCACGACAATGATCTTATCATACCGATAATCATTAAAAGTCTTTTTTACTTGGCGGAATCCACAGCGCTGCAGAACACTCTTAAGAAGATAGGCGTTCCAGCGAAACCCAATTGACGGAAGCTTTCGGCGGTAGCCTTTTAGATTGCTAAGGGACAAATACTGCTGGCTTCCCATTTCTTCTTCGGCATATGCCTTTATTTCAGCAAGAGAGGTCTCACTAATTTTTAGTTTTTTAGCAGGATACAACAAGTCCACATCAATTTCAACAAATACTCCCTGTTCAAGGAGTTTTTTAAGGAAATTGGCTGCCATCATTTCTTTGTATCCGTATTCGAAGGCAAATTCCTTTATTTCCTGTCTAGATGTTTCATCGGTAAAATGAGCAGCAATGACCTTTTCAAAACTATCAAAATCATGCCCCTCCACATACAGGTAGTTTGTATGACCTTTCACATTTGGCAGAAATAGTTTGATGATAGCAGCCAATTTATTAGCTTCATCGATACCCTTGTTCCGTAAAATGGTAGACAGTTTCCTGTCAAACATCATTTCTTTAAACATATAGCTTGCTGTAGAATAGCCTTTTTGAAAGACTTGATTAAAATACTCTATAAGTAAAGCCTTTTCAGCAGGTTGAAAATTTAAATTTTCAACGAGGATAGCATAATTGTTTCCCCATGCAATGATTTGATCAGAGGATGAAATTGCCAGATCCAATTTATACTGTGGCTTAATAACCTCCAGTAATTGATCCTTGGAACAAAGGCCACCATGTCTTTTCATAAATGCGACAAGCCTTTCATCAACACTTAGTTTCGACTTCTCATTCCTAAAGATATTAAGCGTATTCCCTTGCCCAATGGTAAACTTTTCATCAAGATAATACCGAACTAACGAGTAGAGATGTAATTTATTGTGGATTCCCAGTTGTTCAAGCCGTCCCCGAAACTTTTGGAACACATCCTGTACATTAATTACATCCCTTTTATTGAACTCTTCATTTAAATAGGCTTCAATCTCTAAAATGATAGTAGTATCAAAGTTTTCACTATCAAAATACTGAAAAGTAGACCGATCAACAAGAAGCACGCTTTCTGCATCCCGGATACGGGCATCAATCGCCCGTATGGTATTGCCAAGCTCATAATCAAGATGTCGTTTCGCCAACGCTTGCAGATGGGTGACACCTTCCTCATCTATTCTTAAGGGCTCGTCGATGTAGTGCTTAAATAAACAAGTCAAAACCTCGTTAATTGTCAGTTTATGACGAGAATAAAATTCCCCGTATTTAATATATCCTCCTGCCTCTATTAAATTTTGGATTATTTCTAATGATGGTTCCTCTATTCCGATCGATTCCAGTACTTCCTCAAGGGACTGCTGGTATTCATAAAAGTTGAATATTTCTGGAAGGTCCCCTATAAATTCCTCAATTACTCGGAAGTCCATCTTCCCATTTTCATCAAAGAAAAAAATATCAAGCTTTTTGTAATACTTAAACAGAAGATCCTCCTGTTTCAGCAGATTTATTAGAAATTCGTTCTCTGCACCAACAAAGTCAATAAGCTCTCGCCTTGTCACAAACGAATTAGACTTTGCCATCAAACGGTTGTTGAAAACTGCTTTCTTCGTAAGTATCCTAATATTTTTTTTACAAGGACTTTTATAATTTGCCTGATTCGCTCTCTCGTTACACCAAAATGGCTTCCGACTTCTTCAAGCGTCTCTTCATACTCAAAGCGGTGTTTGAGGATAGCGAAATCTCTTTCTGAAACCATAGTTTTTATTTTAGAGGCTATTTCCTTTGGATGCTCCTCCTTTTTTAGACGATTGGACAAATCAAATAAGAGATGCAGCTCGATCTCATTCCCTAGTTCTGCTATATCCTTACCTTCAATATCCCTGATTTTCAGCTTACTTCGAGAACTTGTTGGATACCCGTAAAACCTTAGCACTTCATAAACGGTCATTTCTTTAATCACTTCAAAAATTTGGCCGGATTCAAAGAATTTTGGCTTGGAATCAGCTGACTCGATATAATGACTCAGAATTTCCTTAACCTCTTCAAACCGTCTCTTGCCAACCCCCTTCAAGCTCCGGAACATTTCAAGATGATGCGTTTGTAGTTGACCAACCGTGTTTATGCCCTGCTCGGTACAAAATTTCTTAAATAGGTTATATTTGTTTTCCATAAACATGGTGTTAATTTCAATTGAAGCTGCGGATACAGTAATTGGTAGCGGTTCCGTATTCTTTTCGATAAATGCATTAATGCGTTGTTTTATTGCTTCGATTTTACCAGCACCTACACCTCTCATTTCCCCAAACTTCTCCAAATCCTTACTTGTTATTTCATATATGGTTCGGATATGATTATTCTTGCAATATTTACGGAAGTCTCGGAATATGTTCTCTGTAAATAGTTCCTCAATAAAGATTGATTTTTTTGGGTTATCAGAAGGTATGTTTTGTTCTCTCACTTCTGATGCTAAAGATTTACCTTTTAAGGTAAGGTACTCGGTTACCCGTTGTTTTACTGCTTCGACTTTCCCTACACCCACTCCTTTAATACTGCTATAATCCAAATAATGTTTGTTTGTCAACTCAGAAATTGTATTAATTTTATTTTTTTTACAAAAATCACGAAATGTACGAAATTTACCCTCTGGGAATACTTCATCGATATATTGTGGGACTTGTTGAATAAGTTCAAGTTCATTTTCATTGCTTTGTAAAATGTTACGTACTTCAAGATGTTCTGCATTATGTTCACGAAAAAAAATTACCCTTTTTTTTACGGCTTCTACCTTTCCGACTCCTACTCCCCGTAATTTCCCGTATTCTTCAAAATGTCTGTCTTTTATCTCTTCTATCGTTTGAATGTTGTTGATTTTGCAAAATTCCCGAAATGTCCGATACATGTTTTCTGCAAAAACTTTTTCAATCGAATTTTCCCAAAGATTGTAATGTTCATTACTTAGAGTTAGCTCATTATGAACAGAGTTTTGAGAGTCTAATGAGGTTCCTGTGCTATTAATACCTTTTCCATTCTGACCTAGTACTTCTTTAGAATCCTGTTTATTTTCTATTATTTCTCCATATATTACATTAGCAATTGTGAACCCTGCTTTTACCAGTTCCTTTTCAAGAAGTTTCATATCGAGATTACTGTTAATACGTCTAAACCCATCTAAAGGAATTTTATGAAAAAAAGTGTCCGATCCAATATTAAAGCGTTGGATAAATCCAGACAAGCCTAGTTTTTGAAAATCTAGAATTTTATAACGCCCTAAATCTTTAGCGGACAAAATATATTTATCAAATGATACTTTACCAGAAGGAAGTATGTTGTTGGGTTTCTCTGTAAAAAAATAAAAACCCCTTAATGCCAATTCATCTACTATTTGAAAAAACTCCTTTTTATCTTTTAGATATAAATCCCTTAAGCACTCTAGCGAAATTTGATTGCTATTTATTTTTTTGCAACCCCTTAGAAAGCGTTTCAAACACCCCTCTTCTATTTCATCAAATGTCTCAATAATGGGAGGAAGTTGAACATAGTCTTTCATAATGACCTCCATGAAACTCTCTTACATAGATTGGTATATTTCTATAATACAATAAAATTACTCCAGAAATCGAGTTGTATTTTTGGAAGAAAATTCACATTTTATTCTTGTCTTATCATCTTGAAAAAAGCAGTTCGAAAAATATTAAGAACTCGTGGTGCTAGATAAAGATTGTTGAACATAAAAATAGTCCTTGCATGGAAAAATTAAAATAAATGTATCATCCAACATTTTAAAGGAGAATTTCCATGCAAGAGCACTTTCGTTTTATAACAAAATTCAAAAACAATATACTACCACTTTATCGGTCACGATGACACAATTGTCTTATACCGAAAAACATTTGCAGCAACACAATCGACACTTTTTGAAGCAAACCGATGATGTTATCATTGCCATTCATGCGCTAGGAACTCTCGGCTTTACGTCTAAGTAAGCATGGCATCGCTTCGTAGTTGGAAACTTATTCACAGAAGAGGAGTTCCCTAAGCGTTCTGATACAAACATCGGTTCCATTCTTTACGTTAGGAACCATCAAATGAATTTGACATCAAACTCGCCAAGCGTGAGCAACATCACGCTTATTCTGGTGTAGACAGTTTGCCGATCGAGTTATGCCACTATGCACGTGCTTCACGCGTAAAACAGTTTCGAGATGTAGCGAATATGCGATATTATGCTTCCCAAAAATTTTCTTTTCGATCGAACCGTTGTCCCCACATCCATATACATTTGGGAGACAAAGGATACGTCAGTCAATCTGTTGCAAGATAAACTTCAGCGTCAATATGGAAATTAATTTTTGGATCTTCTCCCGTCGAATCCCTTGTTTGCATAGTTCTTGCGTAATTTTCGGGCTTCCGTAAATCCCATATTTCCAAAATTATACGAGTTGTTCAAAGGTTAATTTTTCAATTTGTAGCATATTATTAATCCAATCTGGAATCAATATAATATCCTCTACTTCTTGTATAGCTTGATTTATGAACCGACCGCCTTGAAGTTTATAGTTTAACTGTTCATTTGATTCTGGAACATCCACTAAAATGCCAATTTGTACTGTATCCTTTATTTTCTCGTGAATATTAAGAAGAATTTCTTTTACTTTATCATTCTTTACTGCTTCGATAAATTCATGCCACACCCAAGTGTTATCCATCATTAAGGCTTTCTTATAGTCGAGAGGTTTTTCTAATCCCTTCTCAATATGAACGCCTACTGAAAATGTACCATCTTTATTTTCATCAATCATATACTTGCCAAATCTGTAAGCTGGATAAACTGTTGAAGGAATAATCCACCACATAGATTTTTCAATGTCAAATCGGTTGAACGGTCTTAAAGTGTAGCGCTTATGTTTTGTTTCCAATGACTTATGTAATCTCTGCGCCAGTTCTTTCGCATTTTCACACATGACGCCTTTCATTTCCTCTCCCATCCCCCATCTGAAAAGGCTTAAGTAGAAGTATAGCATTTGTACTCATCGTTCGTAACTTTGCTGGTCGTTCAACAATTTCTTTAGATTATTAAATACTAAATCCTTTATATCCTTAATGCCTAATACTTTTGAAAACTCATCATAAATAAATCGTAAATTATATGATGCCATGCTGTTTTTACTACATTTCCCAAAAGGACCATCAGTTTCAATCAATAATCGTTCCAAAGGAATTTTTTGTATGATTTTAAGCCCTTTTTCTGTTGTTAGCATTGAGTAATTCACCGAAAAATAATATCCACTTCTTATTATCTCATCCAACAAAGACAGGGGACCTGAATACCAATGAAATACAGCAAAACGCACATTGCTTTCTTTTAAAATATTTGGGTCTTCACCATTTTCTGTGATTTCTACTCAATCCTAGAAACATGTTAGCTGGATGAAATAGGTTCATCAGGCAGGCTCCTTCTTCCGCATACAGACCACAAAGTTGGTAGAATGGAAACAGTCAAGTGCTTTCCTTGACGGGTTCCATTCTACCAACTATCATACCGATAGCGGAAGAAGGGAGCGCTTAAGCAGCCTGACTACCTGTAGTGTTCCCTGTACACTCCAGAAATACACGCAAACGAAACCGTTCTAGATTTCGATAGCCATATGCCCGGCGTTTGATGTTTTTGATCTTGTGATTCGTCCCCTCGATTCTGGCATTCGTATATGGGTACAACCATACGGGCCGCCATCGGATTGTCGATGTGCAATATGAAAACACCGAGCTTCCAAAAGAGACGGTATTGATTTGTACATTAATTACACGGGAAACAAAAAGGGAAAATCATGAATGAGGTTGACAACATTGTCCGAAGCAAAGGAACGCTTGGAAGAATGGATTAAGTTAGCCAAACAGAGCCCTTTTGCTTCTTTTCAGGAAGCAGCCAACACTTTTGAAAGGTGGAAGGAGCCTATTCTTTCCTACTTTTAAAATCCCGTTCAAAAACGCAATCGTAATCCGCTTTCGGCTTGGGTGGCCGAACAATTGCTTAAACATAAAATCCATTTTCAAATCGAGGTATTCTTCTGTCATTGGAGACCATCCTTTCGGCGAAATTTTTGAGAGGAAATAGGTGGATACGATTTTATTAAAGCGGAATGAAGGAGGAAAAATCAAGATTCTAAACAGAATTATCTGGATAAAAATAGAAAGAGAGCTGAGTGATTTTTTGGAATTACGGACTCTCTTTTTCTGATATTCTAACAACCTTCGGCATACTTCGGGGCGTGCCAGGCACCGATCCCACGCTCAAATAAAAAAACTCATCCCTCCCCCATAGGATAGGAATGAGTTTTGGTAATCCCATCTTTCACTATTAAAACACAAATATTTCTTTCTCCATCGCTCGTTCTTCAATAATCTCGCCGTCTTGAATGACATAAATGTATACTTTATTCAAAATATCAGCTAAATCTTCCAGATGTTCTTCGGATGGCATATAGTTTGGATCGTTTGTCAGGATGATATATCGTTCTTCGCCGTTAAAGCGTTCGCTGTAAAAGTCGACTAATGCTAGGCAATCAAACATTTTTATGTTTATACGTCCGTTTGCTTTTTCGTATTTTTCCACTACATCCTTATAGTCAATCGACATGATTCGTTTACTGCGGCCTGTAGGGGCAAGTTGTAAAGAAAGGATTTTCTTTGGCGGTTTCATGCTAATATTCTTTTGGCGACGAATGACGTTCAAACGTTCTTCTTTCTTCATATCTAAGTCAATTAAATGAGCGTTCATTTGGTTAATAAGAGCACTATTGCGATTGTCTATGTTTTCTTGTTGATATTTTTCTAGCTTTTCTAGCGTGTTACGGTATTGTTCATTAAAAGATTTCTCTAGGAACGCTAAAATCTTATCTAATTGTTTTTGGCGTTTGGCTTGAACTTGATTTCTAATTAAAGATGAGTGCTTTAGAACATGTCCTATGCATTCGTTTGATGCGTTATCACTTAATTCAATAACGTTTTCGTAAAAATGACCAGCAAATAACCAGTATGGATCTAATGCAATGATTTCGCCATTTTCTCCTTTGGCTAGATGAATAAAATGGTTTTCAAGCTCTTTTCCCGTTCCATCTACAATGCTAATATTGTATACCTCAACCATCAATGGTTCAGGAACATCATAAGTGACTAAATATCTCCCCCAAGAACGCTTTTCATTTGCTTTTTTCATTAAGTCCATGCTTAATTTAAAAATTGGATGGTACTATTTAATAACGCCACTTCTTCAGATTCATATTCACGTATACCTGTAAAACGGTAACTTTCTCCTTGATAACGAGCTAATTCAGGCAGGCTGTCTCGAATAAATTTTGGTAAACGTTCAATACGTTTTACTTTGCCATCGTTTGTATCATAGACTCGGACTTTTTTCTTTTCTAAAATGTACGTTGCTAAATCTGTATATGCTCGAATTGGAATGCGTTTAACTGTCAAATCATTTTGCTCACGTTTTAAAATCGATAAATCGAGCGGATCTTCAACCATTCTTTCTTCTTGCATGAGCTTCAATAACTTTTGGTGCTCTTCCGACAATGTTTTTTCCATATTGGCAATAACATCATCTAAACGTTCACGGTTTAAAATCGCTTCCTGCATTAAGTCGGCTAAACTATCAAACTTATCTTCTAAAACTTCGCCAATGAAGAACGATGTTTATTATCGGGCAGCTTGGAATCATAAATATTTATATTTCCCATGAAATTCGGCCAATAAATACTCCTCTTGCATTTGAATTACACAATGTTACGAACGCTTGGCCACAATTCATGGAAAACATCATTAAAGATTTGTATACCGCTCCTTGGATTCCATTATCGGCATGTGTAGCTATTACCATTTCTGTTGTTGGATTTTTTATGTTAGGAGAAGGTTTGAAAAAGTACTTTAAAAAGACCGGAGATTATATTTAAATATTTGTTAGTAAAAAATCTGTCACCGACCAACCTTTTTGGTTATCGGTGACAGATTTTTTTATGCATATGCTACATTTTCTTCTTTTCTAAAAAAGGTTTTCATTGCATGAAATACATCCGCTTTTTGCTTTAAGATATAATACCGAAATTTTTCATTATGAATGTTCTTGTATGCAGACATGAGTGTTGAAGTTCGGTGATATTGATTTACTTCGCCATATCCAAACATATTGGATAGTTCCATAATTTCCTCAACTAATTTTATGCATCGAACATTGTCTGAGGTCAAATTATCCCCATCGGAGAAATGGAATGGATAAATATTATATTTTCGATGATCATATTTTGAATCAATTAATTCTAACGCTTTTTTATAAACAGAAGAACAAATCGTTCCCCCGCTCTCCCCTTTTGTAAAAAATTCTTCCTCTGTGACAACTTTTGCTTCTGTATGATGAGATATAAATTCAATTTCGACCTTTTCATATTTCGTTCTTAAAAATCTTGTCATCCAGAAAAAGAAGCTCCTTGCCATATATTTTTCCCATATCCCCATACTTCCACTTGTATCCATCATGGCAAGCACGACTGCTTTCGATTCAGGTTTTTTCACTTCGGACCATGTTTTAAATTTTAAATCTTCGGGATAAATTGGATAAAATGATGGCTTTCCTCTCATTGCATTGCGTTTAAATGCAGATAACATCGTACGCTTTTTATCTATATTACCCATAAGGCCCGTTTTTCGAATATCGTTAAATTCAATATCTTCAATCATGTTTTCGGCATGTTCTTTTCGTTTTAAATTTGGTAACTCTAATTGTTTGAAAAACTCTTCTTCTAATTCCATTAATGACACTTCTACTTCATAATAATCTTCGCCAGGCAGGTCTCCTGCACCTTGACCTCTCCCTGGTCCCTTTTGGCTTGAGCCATCGCGAGCAATAACGTCGCCAACTTGACTATCCCCATCACCTTGCCCTACATGTTTATTTTTTTCATAATTATAACGAATTTTATATTCATCTAATGATCGAATAGGTATTTTCACCACTTGTTTTCCGTTCGACATAATAATGCTCTCTTCCGTTACAAGATCTGGCAAATTATTTCGAATCGCTTCTTGTACTTTTTCTTGGTGTCTTTGCTGGTCATCATACCCTTTACGATGGAGGGACCAATCTTCTTGAGAAATGACATATTGAGGATTTTTTGAATCTGTCACAGACTCCCCTCCTTAAATTTTTGATAAAAAAACATGCACATTTTTAACAACTTTTCATACACTATATTGTGTGCCTAAATCATGATGGAGTAATTTTTTGAAAATTCATTTATATTACTCTATCATATGCAGTGATAAAAAAATAATTTACTACTTTCTTTTAAAATCCTATTTATAAAATGTACAAGCACCTTCTCCTTCATATTTTCATGGCTAATCATCATTCATTTTTCAAAAGTATGATAAATAAAAAACAGTCAAAATAAAGACACTATTAATAAATGAATATTCCATATTTCTTATGTTGCAAAAATTTTTTAGTAAGTATCCCCAATAAAAAACACCCCTTAAAAGGTAGTTTTTCATCCTTTTAAGGGGCGATTCATAAAGAGTGTGATTATCGATTTAATAAGCTTCCAACATATCGTAATAATTCATTTGCGGAAGTTGAGTTATATCCATATTCATCAATCAAACGTGCGACGACTTCGTTAATCTTTTTCAGTTGTTGTTCATCCGGCGTTTTTGTAGAAGTAGTAATTTTTACGACATCTTTCAAATCAGCAAATAATTTTTTCTGAATCGCTTCACGTAGTCGATCATGAGAGTTGTAGTCAAAACGTTTACCTTTTCGAGCATACGCTGAGATTCTAATTAATATTTCTTCTCTAAATGCTTTTTTAGCATTTTCTGATATTCCAATTTGTTCTTCAATCGAACGCATTAATTTTTCATCTGGACTTATTTCTTCACCTGTTAATGGATCTCGAAGCTTCGTTTTATTACAATAGGCTTCTACATTATCTAAATAATTGTCCATTAACGTTTTTGCTGATTCTTCATAAGAGTAGACAAAGGCTTTTTGAACTTCTTTTTTCGCAATTTCATCATATTCTTTTCTAGCGAGTGAAATAAAGTTTAAATACTTTTCTTTTAGTTCTGGCGTAATGGAAGGATGTTGATCCAAACCGTCTTTTAACGAACGTAGAACATCAAGAGCATTAATGGATTTCATTTCCTTTCGTATGATTGTAGACGAAATTCGGTTAATAACGTAACGTGGATCTATTCCGCTCATTCCTTCATCATTATATTCTTTTTTCAACTCTTCCACATCAGCAGAGTTAAATCCTTCGACACTCTCACCATCGTATAATCTCATCTTCTTTATAAGATCGATATCCCCTCGTTTTGGCTCTTTCAAACGAGTTAAGATTGTGAACATTGCAGCCACTCGTAATGTATGTGGAGCAATATGAACGTCAGCAACATCACTTTCTCGAATCATTTTCTCATAAATTTTTTCTTCTTCACTGACTTTTAAGTTATATGGAATAGGCATGACGATTATACGTGAATGTAAGGCCTCATTTTTCTTATTTGAAATAAACGAACGATACTCTGTTTCATTTGTATGAGCAACAATGAGTTCATCAGCGGAAATTAATGCAAAACGTCCTGCTTTAAAATTCCCTTCTTGAGTTAGTGATAATAAATGCCATAGAAATTTTTCATCACATTTTAACATTTCTTGGAATTCCATAATCCCGCGGTTTGCTTTATTCAATTCTCCATCAAATCGATAAGCTCTAGGATCAGATTCTGATCCATATTCGGCAATGGTAGAAAAGTCAATGCTACCAGTTAAATCAGCAATATCTTGGGATTTTGGATCAGAAGGACTAAAAGTACCAATCCCGACTCGTTTATCTTCAGAGAAAAAGATGCGTTCCACTAAAACATCTTCTATACGTCCGCCGTACTCTTTCTCAAGCCGCATCATATTTAACGGAGAAAGGTTACCTTCAATTCGTATTCCATATTCTTGATAAAAATCATCACGTAAATGGTGAGGGATTAAGTGAAGAGGGTCTTCATGCATCGGGCATCCCTTGATTGCGTAAACCGCTCCCTTATCTGTTAGTGAGTATGCTTCTAAACCTCGTTTTAACATGGTCACTAATGTTGACTTTCCTCCACTTACTGGACCCATTAAAAGTAATATTCGTTTACGTACATCTAATCGTTTCGCTGCAGGGTGGAAATATTCTTCCACTAATCTTTCCAAAGCATCTTCCAAACCAAATAATTCTGAACTGAAAAATTTATACCGTTTCTTTCCATCAACTTCTTCTATACCAGCGTCTTTAATCATATTATAAACTCGAGAATGAGCAGATTGGGCAATCCACGGTTTTTCTTTTAATAACTCTAAATATTGAGCAAACGTACCTTCCCACTTCAATTTTTCTTCTTCTTCTCTGTACTTAGCGATTTTTTCTAAGATGCTCATACGTTCCTCCTCCAAGCTATTTCAAAGATGATTATTATAATCTATGCTCGGAAAGAGTAATCAATCACTTGATTCATAAAAGGATAAGCTATGAACAGTAAAAAAATCCTCCATTCGAGGATTTCGACAATGAAAGTTTTTATTCAATATGTTCCTTGCAAAATTGAGTAATCATTTTCATTTCATCTTCTTCCATTTCAAAATTTAATACCTCGTTTGTTTCATTCTCAATAAATTGATATTGTACGATTTTTTCTGTATTTTCCATCGAAGCAAAAATAACCCTTAAGATCACACCACGTTCAGAATATAACTCATCGTCTTTATCGACTTCAATGTTAATAAAAAATTCGTATCGATCACCTTCTAAAATACCCGTAGGATCAATTATTTTTTCAACTGTATATCCTGTAATATTCATTTTTTCGCTATCCTTTCCCTTTGTTTTCCATTAAACATTTTGAGCAAAATTGTAATAATAATGCAACATATTTCGTTCACATAATAAAAAATATAGGCTATAATAAGAAAAGGTTATTGCCTTTACATACAAAGGAGGTCCTTTAAAAATGAAACTTGTATTAATTTTAGCCGTAGCCGTTTCGTTTTTAGCAGCTATTTTTACTGCTGGATATAATGACAAGCCAGGTACAACGAAAAAATAACTCAAAAAAGCAAGGCATAAGCCTTGCTTTTATCTTTTGCCAAAACCTTTTTCCTCTATAAAATCTTTCATATACATTCTTACACGTTTCTCAAGCATCTTAGCCATTTGTCCTGTCCACGTATCTGTGCGTTTACCCTTCGTTCTATCCTTATAATATTCAGAAACTACTTTGTTATACTCGTCAAGTTCCTTTTTATATTTCTCCATATCATTCTCATAGGTATTTTCATGATAAATATGCTGAATTGGAAGTCGTGGTTTTTTATTGGTTTCTTGGTCTGGATATCCAACCACTAACCCAAACAATGGAATCACTCGATCTGGTAGCTCTAATATTTCACAAACTTTTAATAAATGATTGCGTATTCCACCAATATAACAAATTCCCATACCCATTGATTCTGCAGCGATTGCAGCATTTTGGGCAGCTAATGACGCGTCGATGAGTGCAACCATAAATTTTTCCATACTTTCTAGTGTTGGAATCACATCTGCGTTTTCCATCTTTCCAATGAATTCATGGCGATATAGATCCGCACAAAAGACAAACAAATGACCATTATCTAAAACATATTGTTGATTACCAGATGCTACTGCCAGCTGTTTCTTCTTTTCAATATCCGTAACCCCAATGATGGAGTATGCTTGAATAAAACTTGAAGTAGAAGCCGCTTGAGCACAAGAAACAATGGTTTCAATCTGATCTCTCGTTAATGGAATATTTTTAAACTTTCTTACTGAACGATGATTTAATATTGTTTCTATTACTTCATTCATTTCGAATCCTTCCTTACTATTGTATTTTAATGTAAATTTGGATAATTTTGTTGTCTTAACGCTTCGTATACTAAAATGGCTGCTGTATTTGATAAATTCAATGCTCTAACATTATCTGTCATCGGAATACGGAGACAACGCTCTTTATTATTCGCTAATAAATCTTTTGGTAGCCCGGTTGTTTCTTTTCCAAATATAAAATAGTAGTCTTTGGAAGGATCGTCATATGAATAAGAAGTATGAGGTTTTTCACCGAATTTCGTTAAATAATAAAATTCTCCACCGTTATTTTTTTCAAAAAATTCGTTTAAAGAATCGTAATATGTAATATCAACATATTCCCAATAGTCTAGGCCGGCTCGCTTTAACATTTTATCATCTGTCGAAAACCCTAACGGCCGAATTAAATGAAGCTTTGTATTCGTTGCCGCACAAGTTCTTGCTATATTTCCTGTATTTGCTGGAATTTCTGGTTGATATAGTACTACATGAATAGCCAAATTATGTTCACCTCTATTTTCATGTGGAAAAATTGTTAATGGAAATACCTAAATGATATTATAACATCCGTTAGAAAATGAACAACTTTCTATGCATCATCCACTATGGAAAAAAATTTATATTGAATGTTTTTCGTATATGCTGTCGAATCTTCATATGACCAATATCTCATTCGACTATTCGTTGTATGGGCATTCACTAATGGCATACCATTAGCATCTTTTGCAGTGACGATGGTGCAATGATCAAACCTCCCATCACCTTGAAAATCATAACAAATAACATCCCCAAGTTTAAGGTCAACTGGATCTTGTACTTCTTTTGCACGAAGCCCTGTATTTGAAGTCCCTAAATACCAGCGCAATGCATTCGCAACTGACCAACTATAACTCCAACTTTTATTTTGCATCCACCAACCCTTACTTTTTACAGGATAGCCTCTCATTGGTGCACCGCCGGCGTGTAAACATTGAGAAACAAAATTTGTACAATCCACTTCAAATTTAATATACTTCGGATTGTAACTGTTCCACCATCGTTCAGCATATTGAACAGCTTGTCTTCGATCATATACATAACGAATTCGTTTATTTTCGTCGCTATCAAATTTTCTTATAGGTAAGGATTCCGTTTCATGAAACATTTCCATTTCTTCATCTTTTAATAAAGTATCGTGATAAAAAACTGCCTCACGTTTTTCAATTTCCTCTTCCATATAGAAACTCGATTTTTGTTTGATAAAATAGCGAAAATGAACTTCGTATAATATGACAGTATGTTCATCATCCGTTATTTTATCCCGAACGTACCCTTTCGCATCTGCCTTTACAATTTCACCATTTCTCTTCGAAAGTAATTCCTTTTTCTTTTCTATTTTTTTACAACTACCTTCTTTCGTCGAGACACATTGTTGAACTCTTGTATTTAATAAGGATTGCAACTGTTTATACATTTCCATCACTCCTCAATAAAAGCTATGATGGAAAAATATGATTCATAACAAACATGAAAAAATGCCGCTCAAATTTTAGCGGCATTTTCTTTCAAAATCTTTATTCCCTTTTCAATTTCTTTTAAAACTTCTTCATCTTTCTCTTTATCTTTTGCTTCCATTAATGCATGATAACATTCTTCATTTCCAATTTTTCCTAATGCCCATGCAGCTGTTCCGCGAATAACTGGTCTCGGATCCTCTTTTAATAGTTTTACTAAATCACTCACTGCATTTTCTTCTTTATAATGAGCTAATGCAATGATCGCATTTCTCTGAATAGGTTTTTTTCCTCTCCAAGAACCTGAGATATGACCAAACTTTTCTCTGAACTCTTTATTGCTAATAAACAATAGTGGACGTAATAAAGGTTTGGCTACCTCAGGGTCTGGTTCCATTTCTTCATGAAAATGAAAGTCTATTCCTTTATTTTTCGGGCAAACCATTTGACAAGTGTCACACCCGTATAAACGATTCCCGATTTTTACACGAAATTCTTCTGGAATAAAACCTTTTGTTTGAGTTAAAAAGGCAATACATTTTTTAGCATTTAGCTGCCCTCCTTGTACGAGAGCACCAGTAGGACATGCATCAACACATTTATTACAAGTACCACATTGATTTTCAATTGGGGTATCAGGTTCAAAAGGTATATTCGTTATCATCTCACCTAAATATACGTATGATCCAAACTCAGGTGTAATGATTGAGCAGTTTTTTCCACTCCATCCAATCCCAGCTCGTTCAGCCACTCCTCTATCCACAAGTTCACCAGTATCTACCATTGATTTACATCTTGCTTCAGGAACTTTTGATTTTATAAATTCCTCTAGTTTAGATAATCGATCCCGTAAAATAACATGGTAGTCCGTTCCCCACGATGCCCGGCAAAAAATGCCTCTTCTTTCTCCTTTTTTTCCTCTTACTGTTTTTTTCATTTTAGAAGGATAGGCAAGAGCAATAGAAATGATGGATTGCGGACGATCAAAAATTAATGAGGGATTCACCCGTTTTTCAATATTTGACTCTTCAAACCCAGACTGGTAATTTAATTCCTGTTGCCGTAAAAGCCTATTTTTCAATTCCAAAAATGGGTCTGCGGTAGCAAAACCAATTTTATCAATACCAATGGATTTGCTATATTCAATAATTTCTTTTTTTAACTGTTTTACATCCATGTGAATCCCTCCTTTCTACTAAAAAATGACTGATTTATATGGTAAACTATTTATTGAATGATTGGGAGGTGTAATGATTGGAAATCACATTGTCAGATCAATTTTTTCAATTAGTCACTAATTATAAAATAGGTATTATCCATTATAACAATATTAGAGTCGAAGATTCACCACAAATGCTTAAAGGAAGATTACGATTTTTTCAAGAATCATTAGCAGTTGATTTATTAGATAAAAACGTGACTGATTTAGAAGGGATTGCTGAGTGGAGAAAAGTAATTAAGTCATTAGGCGGAGATCCTAGCAGATATCGTCACTCTGCCGAAGCATTATATAGAAGAGTAAAGAAACAACAATTCATTCCTACTATCCATTCAGCTGCAGATGTCAATAATTTTTTCTCCTTAAAATATGAAATACCAGCTGGAATTTACGACTTCAATAAAATTTCAGGAGATGTTTTATTAAGAATTGGAAACGAATCAGATGAATATATAGGATTAAACGGAAGAATGAATCATCTCAGAAATCTTCCACTCTCATCTGATCAAATAGGACCTTTTGGAAGTTTGTTTGTAGATTCTGAGAGAACGGCAGTTACAGAAGAAACAACGAGTGTATTGCAAATCGTTTATATTCGGCCGTCATTTTCATTAGAGAATGCAGAAGAAATGTTAAAGTCTTTGCAAAATATGTTTTTACATATCCATGGCGGATTTGGAGAATGTTTTGTCCTACACAAAGACAAACATGTTCAAGTTTTAGCAAAATAGAAAAAACGCAATACCCCGTCCTTTATCCGATACGGAATACTGCGTTAGTTATGTATTGGAGCGGGTGATGGGAATCGAACCCACGACATCAGCTTGGAAGGCTGAGGTTTTACCACTAAACTACACCCGCATTATCCGAAATGTAATGTTTATCCCTATTACTGTCATTATATCCATCATGCAATGAAATAATGTTACAAAAGTTTTTCGACATTATTTTTAAGACATTGATTAATATAACAGTATTGTTGGACAATGTCAATATATTTTTTTATTTTTTTGGTCCATCTTAAAACGATGGACCTTTTTCAATAATATTCCGCATTTTTCTATTCATTTCCCGAGAAATTTTTACAATGGAGTTCGACATATTATGAAATGATTGTCAAAACATTAATTTATATATTTTCCATAGGATGGGATTGCTATACTATCAAAATGTTCTGCGAGTAATTTTAAATTATTTCTTAAGTTTCTCCCTTTCATCGGAATTCCATGACCTGTAATAGCAATTTCAGGTTGTAATTTTTCTAACTTTTTCACAGACTCCCAAGCACTTTTCCAATCTGGAGTAAAATATCTTGGTGGTCCACTTATTTCTTCCTCTTGCATATAGACATCATATAGATTTTCTTGTTTCACTGTTACAAAAGCATCTCCGACAATTAATAGACGGTCTTTCTCTCGATAAAAGGAAACGTGCCCTTCTGTATGTCCCGGTGTATGAATCCATTTCCAATCACTTAATTCCGGAACATTACCATTTGCCGGTAAAGGTTGAACATGATTTCCTAAGTCAATAGGTTCATTTGGGAATAATCGGGACATTTTTGCCACTAGCCCTCCTTCTACAGTAGGGTCAGGTTCTATATATTTTAGCTTTCCGGTTAAATACGGAATTTCAAGTTCATGCGCATAAACGGGGACTTCCCAATAATCGACTAGTTCAATCACCGATCCAACATGATCAAAATGACCATGAGTTAATAGGATAGCTTTTGGTCTTGCAGTTTCACCAAATCTTTCTTTTGCCACACTAATGATTTCCTCAGCACTTTTCGGCATTCCTGTATCAACGATAACAAATCCTTCTTTATTTTTTTCTCCAATAAAACATAGATTTACAATTTGATTTGTATAACAATAAACATCGGAAACAACTTCGACTCCTAAACCACTTCCAATCGATGTTGCAGGAATGAATTTATAGTCAGAACCATATTTCATTTGATCATTTTCCAATAATGTTACCTCCTTATCATCCTGATTCTTATTTATTTTTCATCATGTTAAAAATTTTTATTAATAAATATAGGAAGCGTATGAAAAAAATCTTCTCAAATTGAATGAATAATTAATGTAAAAAAGTAGCTATTGTTTTTTATATTTAATTAACTTTATTATTCCATCTCCAAAATTGGATAATTTTAACTAATATTACAATTAATACGTTGTCTATAAACCTTTATTATTAAAAAGTGGGGATGCTTATTGAATTTAAATCGTAAAGAATACATATTGGTATTGTTACTTAGCTCTTTATTATGGCATTTACTTCTTAGGTTCTGTACAACTGTATCGAGACTTGATTTTAACCATATTTGTTTTTCATTTTGTAATGGGGAAATTTATCAATCTACAAGAGTAAAAATATGAATTACTCTTCAAATTTTTCGTTATATTGAAAAAGGCCTGAACCCGGTTCAATACCGAGTCCAGACCTCCATTTACTTTAATCAAATCTTTACAGTATTTTATAAGAATTATTTTACACGGGCAAATCCAAATCCAGAAGCATAATCGTCACCAGTACTTGCCCCATATCCGCCTTTAATATCATATTTTTTTGCACGGTTTTGCAATTCCGTACGAACTTGTTGGGCAGACCAACTCAGGTTCGCTGACCAAATTTTTGCAGCTAAACCGGAGACATGTGGAGTTGCCATTGATGTTCCGCTAATAGTATTGTATCTGTTACCTGGCCATGTCGATTCGATAGATGCTCCAGGTGCTGATACTTCGACATCACGCTCGTGAATGACATAATCCCCGTCTGTTGCTGGATTACCACGAGAAGAAAAGTCAGCTACACGGTATGTTCCGTTTTCTTGACGATTTTCAAGCGCAGCAACAGCAACGACTTTTTGTAGTGCTCCAGGATATCCGATCGTATTGCTAGATGGACCACTATTCCCTGCAGCAGCAATAATTAGCGCTCCACGTGAATATGCATAATCAACTGCACTAGAAATTAAAGAATCTTTGACACTTGATCCGAGAGACATTGAAATAATTACTTTTGAACCTGTTCTTACCCCTTCATCAGCAGCATGACGAATTGCCGCAGCAATATCGTCTGAATAACCAGAACCGCTATCTGTTAAAACTTTGTAAGCCCATAATTTGGCTTGTGGGGCTACTCCATAAATCCCCATTCCATCTGAACCGCCATTGGCTAAAGCTGTACCTGCCACGTGAGTACCATGACCATTTCTATCCGTACATGATCCGTTAACATAGCTACTTGAAGTAGTAAAATCTTTACATTGCTCTGCATTTTGCCATAAATCAATATGATTAATATCTACACCTGTATCAAGGACGGCTATTTTAATTCCGGAACCTCCAGATGTAGAAGTTAAATTTTGATCATTGTAAATAGCTTTAATTCCCCAAGGGACCCTTGTACTTGGGTAAGCCATTGTTTTAATTGGTTGACTTGCAACTGCAATTTGATGTAATGGAACTTTTTCAATCTCTAGATTTTTGTTTTTCAGTAATGCTTCATATTGTTTTTGGTTGACTTCTGCTGTTACCCCATCTTGACCGAAATCACGATGTACACTGATTTGATAATTTCCGCTTAAACTAGCTTTGTCTGCTCCTTTACCTTTGATAAGGATACGGAAAGTCTCGTTTCCTTTTACAGACTCCCCATTTCCTTGAAGATTTTGTGCAAATGCTCCAGATCCAAATGCTGTGAATAGCATTAGGAGTGATAAGAGCAATGCACCAAGTGTTCTTTTCTTTCTCACACAACTATCCCCTCTCCAAATTTTTTCCCAAATTTCTTTGGGTCAGGAATAGTATAAAATAATATTTTGATTTTTCTCAATCGTACGAAAGTTTTGTCCTTATTACTATTTCCAAAATCCTATTTCGAGGAAAAATACCAATTTTTTTGAAACTTTTTCATTAGTCTCGTTCGGGTACATAGAAGGAAATGTAAAGGACTACCCCCCTTCTAATGAATTAGTCTTTGAATCTAGAAATTATTTCTCGTACACATGTATTTCCATAATGAATAGGTTCATTGATCCATAATAAAATTAGTTCATCTGAACTCATATTTTTCCTTTCTTTTGCGAGCGATCTTGATTATTTATTTACTTAAGTATTTGTTAAAATATTCTGTATAATCATGATTGTTCAAGAAGGTGAGAAAAATGTCTATTCAAGGAATCAACCACTTACTCTTTTCTGTTTCAAATTTGGAGAAATCTATTGAATTTTATAAAAAAGTATTTGATGCTAAATTATTGGTTCGAGGTCGAACAACTGCCTACTTTGATTTAAATGGGATTTGGCTAGCATTAAATGAAGAAAAAAATATTTCTCGAAACGAGATCCATCAATCTTATACACATATCGCTTTTTCTATTAAAGAGGAAGATTTCGATGACATGTACGAAAAACTTAAAAAACTGCATGTAAATATCCTTCCTGGAAGAGAAAGACATGAACTGGATAAAAAATCCATTTATTTTACAGATCTTGATGGTCATAAATTTGAATTCCATACTGGTACTTTAAAAGATCGACTTGATTACTATAAGAAAGAAAAAAAGCATATGAAATTTTTTGATTGATTAAAATTTTCTCATAATTTATGATTTAGAAAATAATATATAGGAGATTTAGTTATGATTACCATTGAAAGAATAACACAAGACAATATTCGGGCATGTGCTAAATTAGAGCCTGCTGAAGAACAGAAACAATACATCTCAACAAATCTAGGAACAATTGCTTGGGCATATGTTGATCCAACCTTTACACCATATGCAATTTGTGATGGAGATACAGTTGTTGGCCTTTGTGCAGTTGAATATATTCCTGACAATGAATCCTATGATAGACACTGGGTTCCAAGATTTATGATTGGAGCTCAATATCAAGGAAAAGGATATGGAAGAAAAGCAATAATGAAAATTATTGAAATGATTCAAAATCAATATCCTGACTGCGAAAGAGTCCGACTATCCGTTGTACCAGAAAATAAAGGAGCCATCGAATTTTATAAAAAAATCGGATTTGTTGAAACCGATGAATGGTTAGAAGATGAACGTGTATATGATTACTTTGTAAAATAGACCTGCTCAAATGCAGGTTTTATTGATTGTTCGCCCTTTTATAGTTAATGAAAGAAAAATTTTTCGTCTTCCAATTTCAAATCAATATTTAAGAATAAATTGTTTACTAACTTTATTTCTATTTGTATCTTATCGATAATTTTTGAGTTAAAACACTGTGAACATTAATCTGTACATGTTTGGGGTATAATAAATTTATAGAAGGTATTTTTAATATGAAGCAAAAATATACTAATATATTTAAAAAAGGGAGTTGGTAAGATGTATAGAACTGTTCAGGATTTTTTAACAGATTGGGAGAAAACATCAAATGGTACTCTAAAAGTACTTGAAGCATTAACCGATGAATCATTAGATCAAGCAATTGTATAAGGACACAATACATTAGGGTGGCTTGGTTGGCATATTGCCACTAGTACTGTATTCTTTTCCAAATTAGTTGGCATTGATTTAAATTCAACAGAAAATCCAAACGACGTTCCTAAAGAAGCAAACAAAATTGTAGAAACATATAAAAAATATGCCGAAGATCTTAAACAAAAAGTAGAAATGTTATTAACTGATGAAAAAATGTTAGAAGAAGTTGCTGGTATTGGTCAACCTACTCCACGTGGCGCCCTTTTAAGAACACTAGTTGATCATACTATTCATCATCGCGGACAAATGACCGTCTTGTTACGCCAAGCTGGCTTACAAGTTCCTAGTGTGATGGGGCCGACGAAAGAAGATCAAATGAAATAAGGTATTCATAAAGATTAATCCTCTTATAAAAAGGAGAAATTGTATCTCTCAATTTCTCCTTTTCGCAAAATTTAACTCAATGATACTATATCATTTTTCTTTGTTTTGATTTGTTTCCACTGTATACTTTAAAATCGCCAATTTGTTATCCCAGAACCGATCGAAATAAGAAAGCCATTGTTTTACTTCGGTTAAAGGTTCGGGATTAAGACTATATATTTTTTCTCTTCCTCTCTTCTCTCCCCTTACAAGTGAGGCATTCGTAAGAATTGTAAGATGTTTAACGATGGCTGTACGACTGACTGAAAATTGATCAACAATCCCTGCTATTGGTAAATTTTTTTCACTTAACAACCGTAAAATTTTCCTTCTAGTTGGATCTGCTATCGCTTCAAATACATCGTGTTTGGCAGCTGGATTCATTCTCCTTCCACTACCTTTTTTAAACGTTCTTTAACGATTGACTCCCAACCTCCATTCATACGCTCACGAATAGCAGAACTATCTTGTCCAGCCTTAGTGATGGTATCAATTTGATCCCATCCTCCATGAATTAATGTAAATTCTGTTTTATTATCAATCTCTTTTAATAGAAATGTCACTACCCAACCATCAACATCCCATGAAAATGAAAGTTTATGAGGAGGATCGACTTCTAAAACTTTACATGGAGAAGGCCCAAATGGTGATTGAATAGTAAATTCATATCCTACTTCTGGTTTGAAATCATTTTCCATAAACCAAGTTGAAATTCCCTCAGCTGTTGAAACTTTTTCCCAAACTTTTTGAATAGGTGCATTTAATACAACAGTTTTCACGATATCAGGGATATTATTTTTCTTTGACATACATTAACTTCCTTTCTCTTCATATAACCTAAAGGTGTCATTTTTTATTATATTCAATTCATGAAATTAATTTCCCCATACTATAAGTAATCATGTATATCTCTTTGATAGGCGGTCAAAATACAAATGGAAAATGAAAGTTGAAAGGAGTTAACAATTATGATGAAAGAAATTTTAACAGAGGCTTTAAAAACCGTGGAAAAAGCTTATGAAAATCCTCAGTCTGTTGATTTAGATAAAATCATTCAACAACTTCAAGAAGCAAAGGAACGTTATGGAGACAAGGGAACAATGCTAGAAAATACGATTACAGCGTTAATTCAAGCGAAAAATGCTATCGCATACATGGAAACTGCAGAAGACTACTCGCCAACCATTGCTTTTGGTCAAGCACATAATGCATTAGAGCAAGCCATTCAATCTTATGAAAACATAGACGAAAATAGACAATGATCCGATTCAGTAAAAGACAAGGAGTAACTAATTGCAAGAAAAAAGTGAAGATAGAAGGCTCAATATCTCCATCTCGATCTTCATTTGGACACTATTTCAATGTTGGAATGTAAGGAAAGATGATTGTCGGTCGTGAATAGACGAAATTTCTTGCAAATAGAAGGATTTTATTTGCAAATTAACTGCTCCAGATTGAAATTGATACCGAGTAATCGAAAAATCTTGCAACTCCTATTGATATATTTGCAAGTAGATTATTCGAAGTTGACTTTTTATAAAAAGGAGGGATTGGCGGATGCCAATCCTGACCGATAGTGAGGATAATTGCAACTTTAGTAAATAAATTTGTAAGTTAAATAGGCGAATTTGTAACTTTGATAGATTTATTTGCTACTAGAAAAAAGCGAATTTGCAAGTGAAAGGGAAATATTTGTAACTATAGAAAATTTATTTGTAACTCGTAAACATGATTTTGCAACTCGATAAAAAATCTTGCAACTAGCTTGATTTTATTTGTAAGTCTCCTGGTTCAAAGGTGAAAATGTAAAACAAGTGATCGGAATATCTTGTAACTTATATATTGATAGTTGAAAGTTCCTCATTCTATAGTGAATTTATTTATTAAAATGTAATGCCAGTGTAATTGGAAATGAAAATTTCAATAGCTTTTTAATTATTGATTTTTGTCCAAACTCTTAAATTTTTGTACTATATCTTGCATCGAATTTCCTTTCGGCACCATAATTTACTCTGAATGAAAGTGAAAAGGGCACAATCTCGATAAATAAAATCTAGATACCATTTTATTAGTTTGTAATTTTTATTTTTCTTTATATATATTTTCTACAGCTTGTCCTGTCATCCGCAAAAAGGTATTGCTATCAATTAATGCTATGCCAGCGGTTAGGGGACTCGTATCTCCGAGAACTACTAAAGTATCGCCAGGTTTCAGTTTTAAGGTTTCTCGAGCTTTTTTTGGTAATGTAATCTGACCACCTTCATCAATGGTAACAGTACCAAACATATGTTTATTTTTAGGAGGAATGGGTATTCCTGTTTCTTCAGCATCATATCGAACTAAATCATTTAATGATACATCATAGAGATCGGCTAAAGCTTCACAATTTAGAATGTCCGGCAGCGAATCACCGTTTTCCCATTTAGCTACGGATTGTCTACTTACGCCAATTCTTTCAGCAACTTCTTCCTGAGACAATCGGCTACGATTTCGTAAATAGCGTAAATTTGAGGCAATATTATTTTTTATATTATTCATATATCCTCACCTCCTGTAACTATCCTAACCTTATTTTATAAAAATTGAAAAAGCAACATCCCTCTATAATTTTCTTTAACTTTACGTTGAGAAAGAAGTCTTTTAATCGAAGAATGAACTATTCGTCACTGGGTAGCACCGCCAACAAAAAGAACCTTGAAAGGCTTATAGACAATCAAGGTACGATTATACGATATTATTTATTCAACAATATATTTATCAATTTCTCATCCTCTACTTGCTTTACAAAGTCCAAAGGAGACTTTCCAGCATTATTCTTAGTTGGATATCAGGATTATATTTCATTAATAGTTCAACCATTTCGTAATTTCTACCTTTGCCTCAAATTCACAAATTACTTTAATAGAAAGTTAATAATGGTATTTTAGCAATTACAAAATCATATCTCTAAACTTGTTACCTATTCTCTTCATCATACTCCAAAAATAGGTCTTGTAAATCTCCATTAATTGGTTCATTATTATCGTTAATTGTCACTTTAAACTCAATATCCTCTTCTCCTATTGATACTACCCCATCTAACACCCCTAAAATATTAGATACAGCATCCACTTCTACTTGTTCGATTATTTTAAATAATATTTCTTTATTTTTATCTGATAGTTCTGAATAAAAAAGTCAATGCTTCTTTCCAATAGGGTTCTGTAACTTCATTAATATCAGTATTATTGAATATATCTCGATAAAAATTACGATTTTCTTTTATAATTGACTGATGTAAAAGTTTAACAAACTCTTCTTTATTCATATATCTCATCTCCTTCTCATTTCTGGATACCATTGTTTATTTAATTCAATTAATTTTCGAAGTTGAGAATTAAGAATTTATGGATATACTCTTTTCAACTCCATTATATCTCTTGCTAATATTTGTCTTGCTCTCTCAATTCCTTTTGAACTTCTCGAAACGATTCCCCTAGAACCTTTTCTTGTATGTCCAGCTTTTGGTACTAATATTGCTGGTGCATTATTTGGATCATAATTTCGTATGAATTTTTTCATAATTGCTTTTTGTCCAACATGATGTGCATCTAACCCCGGTACACCTTTTATTTCTTTATATAATCCTACATCATACTTACTAAATTTTCCCGTACCCTTATGAATATCTAAATAGGTAATTTATAAAAGGATGGCAATTTACTCAACCACCACCCCTAAAGAGTTTATCTATCAACATTAGAAACGGTGTGCAAAGTGTTAGACATCGACATTCAGGAGTTAATTGAGGTGGAGTAGCCTCTCGCTATAGTAATCGGAATTTTCTCGTAATTGTACTTTATTATTTGATACATCTGTTAGTTTTAAAATAAAAACCTTGAAAGGCATAAAGCCAATCAAGGTTATACAAATACTTAACATTTAAACAACTCATCGAGATAGATAGTTAGTAGTGAAGATTTTATTCAATCTTGAATATTCTCGTATTTTTTTATCCATTCGGTTGCATCTCCACATGCAATTAGTACATCATGATGGTTAAAACATAATAAATATTCATTGTTCTTATTAGTAACATAGAACTCAACATTAAACATTTCTGACAGTAGTTTTACTAGATTTTCTCCTCCCTCTACTTCATAAGACGATTTTTCATCGGATGGGTTAAACATCAAAATAGCTTGAGAATTTCCAATATATTCAGCAATCCATTTCCAAGCTTCTGGATGTTGTACAGCTATATCGTTATCTAGATGCTCCCATAACGGAAATAATTTAGTACCGTTAGCGTATTTTCTGGAAAGTTGTTGAAATCTTAATTCTGTATCATGTTCTGATATTTTGGTTACATTGATGTTCATAGAAGCAGCAGCAGACATAATCTGTTCCTCAATATTCCACAACATATACATTCCTCCATTTATCTATTTACAGGTACATCGTCTACCAGTATATGCCCACGTATGGCTCCTCCTCCACCTCTTTTTCCCCCAGTTTGATAACCAATGTGCGGAACATCTGGACCATTTTTTGTATGTCCAATATCAATATTGACTTCTGCACCATTTTTAGCTCTCCACTCTACTGGGAATGATTTACCATTAGCGTCTCTTCCCCACTTAGTCACAGTAAATTCTGTTCTCGGTACACCTGTCCTAATAAAAGCTTCATTTAATGCGTCCCTATATGTCTTTCCTGTTCCCCTAAAATCTAAATCAACATCTTCTTTAAATTTATATCCTGTTATTTTTCCTAACTCAGTGTTACCTGTACCCTTATTCACAATCAGACTCAATGTCTCATTAGCTTTATTCATTAAGACTCGTGTGCTAAGAGTGTTTATTGGAGGGTTTGGCACTCCACTCACCGCAGGAATTAGTTTTGGATTTAACTGTTGTTGTAGTGCTCGTATCCCTCCTGCGATCTCATTCATCACGTTTGACCCAAAAGTTCGTACATTTGTAATAAATTCTACAGGTTTTGACTTATATCCTTCAAATACTTTGTTGTTTCTGACTATATCCCTTACTTTTCGGTTTAATGCATTGCATCCCACTTTGGCTATATTGGCTACCCTTGCTTGACCAACAATCGGTACGAAAGCACTGCCAGCGTATCCGGTTACATACATGATTCCTTCTTCTTCCACTGTATCGGAAATGGATTGACCAATGCCTTCCAGTACACGAATAGGATCTGTGATGACATGAACAAGCATGTCTGTATATCCATCTATTTTTTCATTGGCCGTCTGTTTTAATATATCTGGCTCAATTGGATCAGGAATGAGACCTGAAATGACGATTATTCCAACATCCACTGCTAAAGTGACTACACCAGAGACAATTTCTATAAGACCAACGACAAGCCCTCTCACTAAATCAAAGGCTGCATTTCCTATCGAAGAAACAATATCCCATAACCATTCTAGGAAACTTGTATATTTACTTTTCAAAGCCGCTGCTTTACTTTGATATTCATCATCCATGTTTTCAAATTTAATTACTTTTGAATTATACAGATTCCACAGTTCATCCATTTTTTGATTTAGCTGCTTTTTCACTTGTTGAATATCTGCTCGGATACTGTCAATTCTCGCTTTGTTATAACGGCTAGCTACTTTTTCTTCATCTGTAGGTTCATCCCAAAAAGCCCAAGAAAACGGGCTTTTATACGTGATATTAATTGCTTTTGTAACATTGTTATTAATTTCACTTTCAATTTGTTTTAAATTAAAATAAATGTCGTTCCGATCCACTCGCATCATTGCATTTCTAGCTATCGGGGAAATGA
This sequence comes from Bacillus sp. JST-5, assembly GCF_057747715.1. Classification (NCBI taxonomy): domain Bacteria; kingdom Bacillati; phylum Bacillota; class Bacilli; order Caryophanales; family Bacillaceae; genus Bacillus; species Bacillus sp. JST-5. Next base: position 32,751 of record NZ_JBYLHW010000023.1, read on the forward strand.
TAGCTGTTGTATCCGCTACATAGCCTTCAAATATATATAATAAGTCTTTGATTTGAGTTTCGTATTCTGAAATGTGATCCTTTGAAAGTTTCATTTTTTCTTCAAGGGCATCAATGCTTTCGGCTTGATTTTCTTTTACAAAAGTAGCAATTTGATTAAGAGCCGTCCGCATATTTGCCAATGCATTTTGATACGTATGAAGCTCCTCAATTATTTCATCCAACACACCATAATTGATTTTTAAATCACGTTTCATGAAGATGATGCTCCCTTGATGGATTTTGCTAATTCATCGTCCACTTGTTTCATACTTTGTAATATCCCATCCGCTGCAGCATATATCCATCGTAATTCATCTAACATATCGCTACTCATATCATCCTTCATATTATCTAACAAACTATCAACAATAGAGATAAAATCGGAGTTAAAATTGTCTAATCTTCCCCTTGTATGATTGCGGAACCTCTTCGTATAACCTTCAAAATCTTCTATGCTATTTTTCAAAAGATTTAACGTAGATTGAAACTGAATCAGATCTATCTTAATATTGAGTTTTGACAACCTTGACACTTCCTTTCAATTCTTTCAAACTATCGAAAAGAAATGGCTTGAATCCGGTCAATTAAACGATCAATTTCAGATACCATCTCATTAACAATCTCTTCGATTTCTCTTTGTACAGAGGCGTTTTCTAGATCCATATCGTTAAAATTTTTTATTATTTCATTGCGAGCATCCTCAAGGTTATTAATTATCCCCGAATCCCAACCTCCATACAGTAAGTCGTGGCAAAAACTTTGGGTATACAAAGCCATTACTTAACACCTACTTTTCCTTCATTTAATTGTTTTTGTAACTTATGCATATCACTCGTTGAAAACTCAATGGAATTCATATCTTTATCCACAATAAACTCTTTTTTCATAAGTAACTCATAAGCGTTTTCCATTTCATCTTTATATCCTTCATGTATAATTCGTTGAATCAATGGTTCCGTAAAATATAAGACAGAATTAGGATTCACTTCTCCTATTGGGTAAATCACACCAGCATATGGAAAATAACTTTGATAGTTTTTAGGAGCGATAAATCGTTTTGTAATGACAACTTTAGTGGAGGTGTTTGTACGTTGATTAAGTTTAAAAAAGGTTTCATCCAGTTCAACGACTGTTCCTAGAGGTAAAAGGTCTCTCATAATTTCAATGGATGTTGAAAATAAACGTGCAAAAATATCCTCACGAAGAGAGAACTGTTGATCATCAAATGTAATCTTATGATTCAATGTTTCCTTTAAATAAGTTATTGAAACATTCCTAGATGTAGTGACAAAATTAGGGACATTTTCCTTATGGACTTTATATAATTGTTGAAGCAAGTATAAATCATCTAAAAAAATCTGAAAAAATTCCCTTATGGACGGCCCGTAAGTCATCCGAATATATGAATCTGCCGTTTCAATCATTTGTTCAATTTTATATAATGCTAATGAACGTTTTTGATCTTTATCGGCCATTTTTATTATGATCCTCCTCTAAATCAGAGTCTTAAGACATACATTCCCACGATATTTCCATCGTACTTCCAAATTCATGTTGAAACAATATAACAATATGGCTATTTTATACTTAGGAGGAAATAACTAACATAATTTGATAGCTTTTTGTTTTCTGTATAAAATGGAATAGATTGTAAAAGGTAAAACTAGGTTTAAAAGCCTAAAACAAATTACTTATGTTAATACAAGGTATTAATCGAGTAGGAGGGAGCGATTAACTCCCGTCCTCTCACACCACCGTACGTACGGTTCCGTATACGGCGGTTCAATTAAGATCATTGACGCAAGTCTTTATAACTTCCGTGAATAGCTGTTCTCTTTATGCCAGTGGTCACTCCACCCTCCAAGAGGTCT
>NZ_JBYLHW010000024.1:0-34159 GCF_057747715.1 Bacillus sp. JST-5
AAACATTTCTATATCTAAAATCATCATTGTTTGTTTATTATTATAAGGCTGGAATACAAGTTTCTTTTGTTTCTTTTGTTTCTTTTTGGGTTGATGTCCATTTTCAATTATTCCCTCTAGAGCTAGTTCCATTTGCATGTTATAATTTGTTTGAATAGTCATTTGATTATTCATAAAGAATCGTCCTTTCTGTTGAATGTTGTCTCTTCAACTTCATTCTACAAAAAAGGACGATTTTTTTGTACCATTAAATAACAAAAGGGCTAGACCGAAGGTCAATTAAAAATTGACTTTTCGGACAGCCCCTTGAATCATTTTAAAAAACTTGTTCTACTTCAACAACTCCAGGAACTTCTTCAAGTAAAGCTCTCTCAATTCCTGCTTTTAACGTAATTGTTGAACTTGGACAAGAACCACAAGCACCTAGAAGACGAAGTTTAACTACTCCTTCTTCTACATCAACTAATTCACAGTCACCGCCATCGCGGAGCAGGAATGGGCGCAATTTATCAAGAACTTCTTGAACTTGAACTTTCATTTCTTGATCAGACATAACGAATCGCTCCTTTCTCCCTATATTATAAACGGGAATGAAAAAAAAATCTATTTTATGTTTCTACATACCAATATATATCAATCTATAATTTTATTTTAACTTTTACGAAATCTTTTGTAAAATATAATTAATGCTAAAAGGGGTGAAATGGATGAATCAATCAATCGCAAATATATATGTGTATGGGGCAGAGCAAATTTGTCCAAGTTGTGTGAATTTGCCTTCTTCAAAAGAAACGTATGAATGGTTAGAGGCAGCGATCTCAAGGAAATTTCCCAATCAGCCTTTTTCCATTACTTATATAGATATCTTTAATCCGCCGGAAGATGAAGAAGTGAAGCAATTTGCTAAACGGGTGATCGAAGAAGACTTGTTTTATCCGGTTGTTTTAATTAATGGTGAAATTGTAGCAGAAGGAAACCCTAAATTGAAAACGATTTATGAAGTACTTGAAAAACAAGGTTACAAAGCAGGATAAATTGAAAAAGGCTTTGATTTAGAATCAAAGCCTTTTTTATGCATATAAATTAAATTACCAACCATTATGATATTTATACATCCATAAGACACCAGATTTCAATAATCTAGCTACACGACCGGTAATAGCCCGATCAGCTACTAAACCAAATCCATGTTTTTTACCTAATGATCCTAAAATACCTTTTAATTTAATAGTTGGTAAAGTTGGTGGTAATTCTTCGCCTTTCCAACGTTTAAGTAATACTTGTACGATTTGTTCAGCTTGACCTTCTGCAAGCTGAGCACTAGGTGCATGCGGTAAACTTGCACAATCACCAACGACATAAACGTGCTCATGATTAGGGATATTATGATGAGGGGTTAGCACAACACGTCCTTGTGAATCTTTTTCTACATCTAAATCACGGACAATTTTTACTGGTTGAACCCCTGCAGTCCAAACAATTGCATCGCAGTGAATCGGTTCATCATGATTGTATAAAATATTTTCTTCGACTTTTGTAATATTTGATTTATTGATGAGTTCAACTCCGTGTGTGACGAACCAGTTTTCAACATAACTGCTTAAACGTTTTGGAAAAGCTGATAAGATTCGTTCTCCGCGATCAAATAATTTAATTGTTAAATCTGGTCTGGATTCACAAAGTTCACTTGCAAGTTCAACTCCACTTAATCCAGCACCGACAATGCCAACTACTGAGCCTGGAGGTAGATTATTTAAATGTTGATATGTCTTTCTTGATCTTTCAATCGACTGAATACTGTGAGTAAATTCCTCAGCACCTGGTACATTATGATATTTATCCTCGCATCCTAAGCCTATGACTAAGTCGTCATAAATGACAGGTTCATCATCTTTTAAGAAAACTTGACGATTTTCTAAATCAATTTTAACAACTTCACCATATTTAATCGTTAATTTAGGATGTTCAGGAAAAGGGACTCGAACGTGTTGATCTGAAATCGTACCGGCAGCGAGTGCATAATACTCAGTTTTTAAGCAGTGAAATGGTACTTTGTCAATGAGAATAATTGAACGGTCTTCAGGAAGTTGATTCGGCAAGAGCCTTTGTAATATTCTCATACCTCCGTAGCCGCCACCTAAAATTACAAGCTTTTTCATCATTAATTCCCCTTTTGCTAATACCTAATGAAGAATATTCCGTTCCAAAAATTCCATATAACATTAGGTTAATAATCTCGTAATCAAATTGTAACTTGCCATATTAAAGTATATCGAAATAATAGAAAAATAACAACTGTACGAAGGAAACAAAAGAATTTTATCATAATAATTGGATATTTCCATATTTATTCAATTCAGTTTAGAACTAGAAATTAAGTGGTATAAAATCCATCAACAAGAAATCATAATTATATTTATATAACGTTGCCTCAATAGAAAACATATAAGGAAACCATTTAGTTGAGCAATTGTTTTGAACTGTATATACTATTTATATAAAGAAAATAAATGAAGAGTAAAGCTTTTCACATACACCAATCATTTAACGAAAGGAGGAAGATGTAATGAATGATGTTGTTAATTTAACAGAAGCCGCTGCCTATCAAATTAAAGATATGATGAAACAAGTAGAAGAAGAAAATCCATATTTACGTATTTCTGTAAAAGGTGGAGGCTGCAGCGGTTTATCTTACGGAATGGGGTTTGATACGGAAAAACAAGATGGCGATATCGAACTGAATCAGTATGGTATTCATATATTAGTGGATCATGAAAGTGCGCCGATTTTAAAAGGAACAAAAATTGATTATAAAGAATCTTTAATGGGCGGAGGATTTACGATTGATAATCCAAACGCAATTGCCTCTTGCGGATGTGGTGCATCTTTTAGAACAGCAGCAAACGCCGGAAATCCCGAACAATGTTAATAAGAAAAAGCTGTCCCGAAATGAACTGCATCCCAATTATTAGACACATCCTAATAATTGGGAGGTAAAGTTCAAAACGGGGCAGCTTTTTTTAATTTTTTACTCAAACATGGAAGTACTGTGTAATGGTTGAACTTTCGCTTTTGGATCGATAAATGCTTTGGCATTGTTAACAGCTGTAGGAGCTTCTCCGAATCCACATGCGATTAGTTTTACTTTACCATCATACGTACAAATATCTCCAGCTGCATAAATTCCAGGGATGTTTGTTTCCATTTTAGAGTTCACTTTAATGGAATTTTTCTCAATTTCTAATCCCCATTCTTTAATCGGACCGAGTGAGGATATGAATCCATAGTTGACAATTACCTCATCAACTTCAATTTCTTCTTTTTCTTCTCCTTTTGCATGTTGAAGAATCACTTTTTCAATTTTTTCTTCTCCTACTAATTCAGCAGGTACATAAGGAGTTTTAATATTTACTTTTGATTTCATTAAGTTTTCAACACTATGCTCATGTGCACGGAATTTATCGCGACGATGGATAATTGTTACTTGCTCAGCAATTGGTTCTAACATTAATGCCCAGTCTACAGCGGAATCTCCACCACCAAATACAGCAACCTTTTTACCAGCGAAGTAATTCATGTCTTTGATAAAGTAATGAAGATTTTTCCCTTCAAATTTTTCAGCTTCTGCTAATTCAAGTTTGCGAGGCTGGAATGCTCCGTTTCCAGCAGTAATGATAATACTTTTTGAGTAGTGAATTTCTTTATTTGTTGTGAGTTTAAAAGTCCCATCTTCTAACTTTTCTACTTTTTCAACTGATTGTTCTAAACAAACGGTTTGATCAAATTTTTGCATTTGTTTAATTAAATTATCGACTAATTCTTGTGCACGAATTTTAGGAAAACCTGCAACATCGTATATGTATTTTTCTGGATAAAGAGCTGATAATTGCCCTCCTAATTGAGGTAAGCTCTCTATGATCTTAACAGATGCTTGACGCATTCCACCATAAAAGGCTGTAAATAAGCCTGTTGGACCGCCCCCAATAATCGTAATGTCGTAAACTTTTGTATCTTCTTTCAAAACGGATCCCCCCATTCATATACTACATAATTAATATTAACATATTTATGGTCAAAAACGCATGATTTCAAAATGATAAACAATAAATACATAAATAAGAAAAATTGACTAATGAAAATGAGGATAATGTCTTGAAAAAATCTCAGAAAAGTCATATGATGTTTATTGGGCATTATGTAAAGATTTTTTAACAATTTATTAACATTTTTATGTCACATTAAGTGAAGAATATCACAAAATTTATTGGCGAATTGCCAATTATTTGCTTTTTAATACGATGAAGAAATTGATCGAATTTATTCATATTAAAAAGCAAAGAGCAGAAAATAGAAAAACAGAAAAGGTGGAAGTGATATCATTGAAAAAGCCAAAAGTAGTGATATTAGGTGCTGGATATGGCGGCCTAATGACAACTGTCCGACTTCAAAAAATGGTAGGGGTTAACGAAGCAGATATCGTTTTAGTTAACAAACATGATTATCATTATGAAACAACTTGGCTTCATGAAGCTTCAGCAGGAACATTGCACCATGACCGTGTCCGCTATGATATAAAAAATGTAATTGATAAAAATAAAGTAACATTTGTTCAAGATGTTGCATTAGAGATTAAAGTAGAAGATAAAGTTGTTGTAACAGAAAAAGGTGAAATTTCTTACGATTATTTAGTCGTTGCTTTAGGTGCTGAACCAGAGACATTTGGAATTAAAGGATTAAAAGAATATGCATTCTCCATTTCAAATGTAAATTCAGCTCGTCAAATTCGTGAACATATTGAGTATCAATTTGCCACTTATAATAATGAAGAAGAGAAAAAAGATGAACGATTAACAATTGTTGTTGGAGGGGCAGGGTTTACTGGAATCGAATTTTTAGGTGAACTTGTAAACCGTATTCCTGAGTTATGTGCTGAATATGATGTTGACTATCATAAAGTAAGAATTGTCTGTGTTGAAGCCGCTCCAATGGTTTTACCAGGATTCGATCCAGAATTAGTGAAATATGCTGTTGCTCAACTTGAAAAGAAAGGCGTAGAATTTAAAATCGGTACAGCTGTTAAAGAATGTACACCAGATGGTGTAATCGTTCAAAAAGGTGAAGAGGAACCTGAAACAATCAAAGCAAATACAGTTGTATGGGCAGCAGGTGTTCGTGGTAACTCTATCATTGACCGTTCTGGAATTGAAGCAATGCGCGGTCGCGTGAAAGTTGATCCGTATTTACGTGTTCCAGGTTATGAAGAAATCTTTGTGATCGGAGATTGTTCTTTAATTATTAATGAAGAAACCAATCGTCCATATCCTCCAACAGCACAAATTGCAATGCAACAAGGTGAAACTTGTGCGAAAAATTTAGCTGCTGTTATTAGAAATAAAGAAGAATTAGAGGTATTTAAGCCAGATATTAAAGGAACCGTATGTTCATTAGGAGAAGATGATGCTATTGGTATTGTTTTTGGCAAAAAATTAATGGGATCTAAAGCAGCATTTATGAAAAAAGTGATTGATAACCGTGCATTATTTATGATAGGCGGTCCTTCACTTGTATTGAAAAAAGGTAAATTAAAACTATTCTAATACGTTTAAAGCGGTTGACCATAAGCAACCGCTTTTTATTTTTTAAAAATTTTCTGAAATTTTAAGAAAATCAAAGAAATCGAAAGGAAAACATATATGTATCCGTTTTCATTAAAATTATTTCTGTCTGTCGCTTCTTTGCAGTTTCAATGAAACCTGATATATTATCAGAAAAGTTAAAAAATAAGAGGTGAAGACAAAGTGAAGAGAAAAGAATATTCATCTGGAAAATGTGAATATTGCTCAGGTCAAGGTTATTTTCAATTATTACTCGGTGGATCAGAAACATGTCCATGCTGTTTCGGAACTGGGAAATGTAAATAATAAACATCATAGAATGATTGGTTAATTCGTTGACTGTCTTTCATTCATTCAGTACACTAATGGTTGAATGAATGAGAGGAGCTGTAAAACATGGACGTATCATTACCGCAGTTTATTATTTCAATACTATTATTTTTTGTTCTATTTTTCGGTATTGCCTTTATTATTAATATGTTATTAAGAATGACCTGGATTTTATCCTTTGTCTACCCAATCATTGCACTATTAATTATTGATGATGTGAAATTTATTGAGTATTTTACAAATACAAAATCGGCGTTTTCTAGTTTATGGAATAATTTAGTTCATTTAGCTATTGTAGATATTGTAATACTTTCTTCTGGTTTATTAGGAACAATTGCCGCTGGTTTTACGATGAAAACATTAAGAAAAAAAGGTTATCGAATGTTTTAACTCTCCAGATTGGGGGGTTTTTTTATTGTTGAAAAAAGTAAGAAATTTTAATAAATTTTAAATTTTTTCAGGAAATTTCCTCCTCCTATGAATAATTTTTTCGAATTTAGGAAAGAAATAGATTCGGGAGGAGTGAAAAATAAAAATGGATATAATAAAAAAATGGACAAAGAGATTTTTTATGATATTGTTGTTTACATTAGCTTTTATGGTTACGTTTCAGAAAGTAACTGGCGCACAAATGAATCATGAATCTTGGTATAATACTGTCAATAACGAAATTTATGAATATACACCGAGTGAAGATGGGGAACATTCATATAAGCCTATAGCTGTAGGATATAAGTCTTTTAAAGTAGCATCTGCGAAAGAGACAAAAATATCATCAAGTAAATCTATAAAAGGCTCCATACCTAAATTGGAAGAAGCGATTGATTGGAGCAAATATCCAAAGAAAAGAGTAGTAGCAACAGGATATACAGCAGGATTTGAATCTACGGGTAAACATCCTGGGCACCCTTCTTATGGTATTACAGCATCAGGAGTTAAAGTAAAAAGAGATTTATATTCAACGATTGCTGCAGATACATCGGTTTTCCCAATGGGAACGATTTTGTTTATCCCTGGATATGGATATGGAGTAGTTGCTGATACCGGATCAGCGATCAAGGGGAATAAAATTGATTTATACTATGAAACGGTTGAAGATGTTTATAGTCAATGGGGAAAAAAGACGGTTGATGTATATATCGTTCAAATGGGTAACGGTAAAATAACCGAACAAGATTTACAAGCTCTAAACGAAAATGAATCAATGCAAGTGTTTAGATATCAGTATACTTCCAGTGAAAAACGATAAATATAGATTGGAAGAATGATGGGGCTCTCCGAAAATGGACGAGCCTCATCAATTTTTTATAGGGAAAAATTGATCTAACTTTTTCCCTAGAGAATAACTATTAACGATGTTTCACATCCCAGTCGATGTTAGTCTTCATCTTGAAATGGTGGCAATAATGATAAGGATTGATATAAATGAGGGTGAAGAATTTTACCTAATTTCAAACATCCTTTTAATAGTCGAGGAGAAGGACGACAAAATAACCATTCTTCTAAAATTAAGATTCGATTCTTTTGAATGGCAGTTAACTGTTCCCATGAAGGGCGATTTCTCACCATGTCACGATTCATCTTTTTTGTTTCTACACCAACCCATACTAGACAAATATAGTCTGGATTTCTACGATAAACTTCATCCCATGACAGTTGGATACTTTCTTTGTTAATGTCATGAAAAATATTATTTCCACCTGCTAAATGACTAATATCTGTTAACCAATTTTTTCTTCCGGGAGTAAATACGGGTTTTGGCCACCATTCCCAGTAAAGAGTTGGTTTTTCTGTTATTTTATTTGAAGTCTCTTGAAAAAGTTTTATTTGCTCATCGAAGGCTTCAGCTAAATACTCAGCTTTATTCTTCATACCGATAGCTTCCCCAATTTTTAAAATGTCATGTTTTATGTCCATTAAACTGTGGGGGGTTAAGACTATATAAGGAATCTTTCTCTCTTCTAATTTTTTTATATTTTTTTCCATTCCTGGAACACTTAATGAAGCTAAAACAAGATCAGGTTTTGCTTCTTCTAATAAATCTATATCAATATTTAAATCAGGTCCTACTTTTGAAATATGTTGAATGGAACTTGGCCAGTCAGAAAAATCATCAACCGCAACTAAATATTGGGTTGCTTCTAAATAATGAAGTATTTCTGTATTACTCGGACAAATGGATGCAATTCTCACTCTCTTTCCCCCTTACCTCTTCTATTTTACAATTGCTACTATGTTTTATCATAATGATACTATAATTCGAAATTGTTGGAAGTTTCAGGTATAATATATTTGGAGGTGGAAAAATGTTTACAGTAATAGATCAATTTGATATCCAAAAAGAGATGGAATGTTTAATTGTAGGACTATTTGAGCGAAATGAGAAATTACAAGGAATAGTAAAAGAATTAGATGAGAAGTTATCTAATCAAATTCGTGAATTAATGAAAGATGGAGATGTATCAACAAAAAGGAAAAAGGTTTCTATTATACATACGTTAGGAAATATCGGTCCAAAACGTTTAGTTTTTGTTGGATTAGGGAAAGAAAAAGAGCTTTCATTTGAAAACTTGCGAGAAATCTTTGGACAAACATTTAAGACTTTATTCAAAAATAAGGTAAAACATCTTTCCGTTGTCCTTGATACATTTACGACCGAAGATTTAGATGCGAATGATGTTGCACACGTCTTAAGTGAAGCAATGATGTTATCTACTTATCAAATACATACATATAAACAGAAGAAAAATGAGCCAGATCATGAGTTTAAAGAGATAACGATATATACTTCCTCGCCTAAAGAAGAAGTAAAGGCTTCATTGACAGTAGGATCTGTCTTTGGAAAAGCGACTAATTCTGCAAGAACACTTGTAAATATGCCGGGGAACTTGTTAACCGCTAGTCAATTAGCCGATTATGCAAAAGAACTTGCAGAGACTTATCAATTTGAATATGAAATTTTAGAAAAAGAAGATATGGAACGTCTAGGTATGGGGGCGTTACTTGCAGTTAATCAAGGATCAAAAGAAAAACCAAAAATGATTGTTTTAAAATATCAAGGGAAAGAAGAATGGAAAGATGTCATCGGGCTAGTTGGTAAAGGGATAACCTTTGATACAGGTGGATATTCTTTAAAAACAAAAGACGGAATTGTTGGAATGAAAACCGATATGGGTGGAGCAGCAGCAGTTTTAGGGGCAATGGAGATAATTGGCGAATTAAAACCAGAACAAAATGTTGTTGCGGTCATTCCTTCGACGGATAATATGATTAGCGGAGAAGCATTTAAACCAGATGACGTAATTACTTCTTTAAGTGGAAAAACAATTGAAATTTTAAATACTGACGCAGAAGGAAGACTTGTTCTAGCGGATGCAGTCACATATGCAAAACATCATGGAGCAGAATATCTTGTGGATGTAGCAACACTAACTGGCGGAGTCATTATTGCCCTAGGTTCAGATAAAACTGGGGCTATGACAAACAATGAAGCATTCTTTGAGCAAATGTTAGAAGCTTCATTGGAATCTGGGGAAATGATTTGGAGATTACCTATAACTGAGAAAGATAAAGAAAAAGTTCGAAATAGTAAAATTGCAGATTTGAATAATTCACCAACCAGAGAGGGGCATGCAATTATGGGCGGAGCCTTTATCGGTGAGTTTGCAGAAGATACACCGTGGATTCATTTAGACATTGCAGGAACGTCAACTGTGAGAAGTGATCATGACTTAGGACCTGCAGGAGCAACCGGTGTAATGACGAGAACATTAGCGTTGTTAGTGGAAAGATTCGAACCAATCAGTTAAAAGAAGCACGGGAAAACTAGTTACAAATAAGGAAGAAGGAGGAATTGAGAGGTGCAATTTCTCCTTTTTTTAATTTTTACACTAGATTAAATGTTTGGGTTAAAGATAAGGATTTGAACGCGTGAATATGAAACTACAAGTTGCAAATAATCTTTATATCTGATTTTATTTTCAAGTTGAAAATTCAAAAATTGTTTTTTAAATAAGCCAGTGAAGTTTATTAATTTAAATTTCTCTGCCTTTTTCCATTAAGTATTGTTTTTTGTCACAACTTCTCCATTACTTAAGTTTTTCTCAGATTCTTTGTATATACATGTAAAAAATTAATTCGTTGACAATAAGAAAATGTATATGGTAAATTAAGAGTCATAGTTTAGTACTTTAACAATTTATCAGACTAAAGGAGATTTTTTATTATGAATGCAGTCATCATTGCAGTATTGGTTATGTTAGTGTTAAGTTTATTGAGAATTAACGTAGTATTTTCTCTGATTATTGGTGCAATTGCAGGTGGATTAACCGGAGGAATGACATTTGATGAGATTGTGAAAGTTTTTACGGAAGGATTAGGAAACAACGCTAGTGTTGCTTTGAGTTATGGTCTATTAGGAGGGTTTGCTGTAGCTCTATCAAGTACAGGCTTACCGAATGCATTAGTCGATTTAGTTAGTAAAGGCGTTCGTCAAAAAAACGAAGTTAGAAATAAAACATTAACGAAAGTATTTGTTATATTATTTATTTTGCTTATTGCTTGCTTTTCCCAAAATGTAATTCCAGTTCATATTGCATTTATTCCAATCCTAATTCCTTCATTGTTAGGGATATTAAATGAATTAAAAATTGACCGAAGATTAATTGCTTCGACATTAGCCTTTGGATTAATAGCTCCATATGTACTACTCCCATATGGATTTGGTCATATATTTCACACGATTCTAGCAGAAAATATAAAATTAGCTGGACTCTCTATTGATATTCAAGATATACCTATGGCTATGGTGATCCCCGTTTTAGGAATGGTTGTAGGTTTATTAATAGCCATTTTTATCTCATATCGAAAACCAAGAGATTATGAACAAAACGATGAAGTGATTGTACAAAAGCAAGAGTATCAACTGAAAAGCGTTCTTTTTGGAACGATATCAATCGTTGGCGCACTGCTTGTTCAAATATTGTTGGACTCTATGATATTCGGTGCGTTAGCAGGAATTACTATATTATATATAACAAAAGCCCTTAAATGGAGCGAAGCAGATCGATTATTAACAGATGGTATGAGAATGATGGCGTTTATAGGTTTTGTCATGTTAGCAGCACAAGGATTTGCTTCTGTTATACAAGAAACAGGACATGTAGAAGTGCTCGTTTCATCTATTGCAAATATAATTGGTGGAAATAAAGCTCTTGGTTCTATGTTAATGCTTATTGTAGGATTGCTTGTAACAATGGGGATTGGTTCATCGTTTTCTACGATTCCTATTATCGCAGTTATTTATGTACCATTATGTTTAGAACTTGGATTTAGTCCGTTAGCTACGATTTCACTAATCGGAACAGCAGCAGCTCTTGGTGATGCAGGATCTCCAGCATCCGATAGCACCCTTGGTCCAACGGCAGGATTAAATGTAGACAATCAGCATCATCATATTTGGGATACATGTGTTCCAACCTTTATTCACTATAACATCCCGTTAATAATATTTGGTTGGATTGCAAGTATGATCCTCTAGATTTTAAACCTCGTGATTTTCACGAGGTTTTCTTTATTCTACTAACGAACTAACAATTTAATATGTTAAAAAATGGGATTTATTCATTGACCAATTTGCTGATACCGCTTACAATATAAATAGTTATTAGTTGTTAGAAAATTAAAACAATAAGGCGTGAGTTTTTTGCTAAAAGAAGGTAAAGATCGTATTGGCCGAAATGCAATATTATTAGCCATGTTAGATGAAGAGGAATTAGTGGATATAAAAACACGCTTGAAAAAATATGATTGGAAATTTTGTACAGGTAAAGTTGGAGCAATGGAGCTGAAGAAAGTTTTAGCGGCAATTGAAACTGCAGCGAAACGAGAGAATATCGTGAACCCTTCCTTTTATCGCGAGATGCATGCATTATATCATGCAACTATTGAAGCGATGTATGGAATCACCCGAGGACAGATCGAACTCGGAGGTCTTCATCGTACAGCAGGATTAAGGTTTTCAGTAATTTCAGGAGAACCATATAATCAATCAGCGGAAGGTAAATGGATTGCGGTAGCTCTTTATGGAACAATTGGTGCTCCTGTACCTGGACATGAACACGAGACGATCGGTCTTGGCATTAATCACATGTAAAGATTAATAAAAGCCTATAGCAATTAGTTGATAGGAGGCTCATACGAATAGATTCATTCTGTTGTATGGCCTCCTTTTTACATGAAAAAGAGGTGATAAAATCATGATCATTTTAGATGGGAAATCGCTAACGTTAGAAGACTTAAAAAAGATTTTATATCATAAGTCTTTCATCAAAGCTTCAGAAGAAAGCATGAGTAGAGTTCGAGAAAATAGAAAAATTGTCGAGAAAATCATTGAAGAAAAACGCGTAGTTTATGGAATTAATACCGGTTTTGGAAAATTTAGTGATGTATTAATTGATTCAAAAGATACAAAAAAATTGCAAAAAAATTTAATTTACTCCCATGCGTGTGGAGTAGGAGAACCATTTCCAGAAGTTGTTTCCCGGGCAATGATTGCTCTACGCGCCAATGCATTACTTAAAGGCCATTCAGGAGTTCGTCCAATCATAATAGAAAGATTAATAGATTTTGTAAATTTAGAAATACATCCAGTCATACCGCAACAAGGTTCTCTAGGTGCCAGCGGTGATTTAGCTCCACTTTCTCATTTAGCCCTTGTACTCATGGGAGAAGGAGAAGTTTTTTATAAAGGGAAACGGATTCACGCAAAAATCGCTTTGCAACAAGAAGGTTTAGAACCAATTGAGTTAGAGGATAAGGAAGGATTGGCACTAATTAACGGTACACAAGCGATGACAGCAATGGGAGTAGTTACTTATTTAGAAGCTGAAAAACTAGCATATGAAAGTGAGATTATATCGTCTATTACATTTGAAGCATTGCAAGGTATTACGGATGCACTTAATGAAAAAATTCATATGGCTAGGGGGTATCGTCAACAAGTGGAAACAGCTGAAAGGATGAGGATGTATTTAAAAGATAGTAAATTAACTTCTCGGCAAGGAGAGCTTCGAGTCCAAGATGCCTATTCATTACGCTGTATTCCACAAGTACATGGTGCTTCATGGCAAGCATTAGATTATGTAAAAGAAAAGTTGGAAATCGAAATTAATGCTGCTACAGACAACCCATTATTATTTTCTGATGAAGAAGTGATTTCAGGTGGAAATTTCCATGGGCAACCGATGGCATTGGCCATGGACTTTTTAAAAATTGCAGTAGCAGAATTAGCGAATATTTCAGAAAGAAGAATCGAACGTCTTGTTAATCCACAGCTAAACGATTTACCACCGTTTTTAAGTCCTGAGCCGGGGTTACAATCTGGCGCCATGATTATGCAGTATAGTGCAGCATCTCTCGTTTCAGAAAATAAAACATTAGCACATCCTGCAAGTGTTGATTCTATACCTTCTTCTGCTAATCAAGAGGATCATGTAAGTATGGGAACGATAGCTGCTAGACATGCGAATCAAATTGTTCAAAATTCAATCCGTGTCCTTTCCATCGAATTAATCTGTGCATTACAGGCGATTGATTATCGAGGATCTGAGAAAATGGCAAAAATTACACATCAATTTTATCAATTAGCTAGAGAAATTGTACCAACAATCAAGGAGGACCGGATCTTCTCAAAAGACATAGAAAATATGTACACATGGCTAAAAAATTTCAATTGGGATCAATGGATGGCTTCCATTCAATCAATTTATAAGGAGGAATTTTACAATGAACAAACAATCTGAAAAAAGAGTTGTACGAGTAAAAAAGGGAACAGAAATTGAATGTAAAGGTTGGGAGCAAGAGGCTGTCTTAAGGATGCTTTACAATAATCTAGATCCTGAAGTTGCAGAAAAACCAGAAGACTTAATTGTTTATGGTGGAATTGGAAAAGCGGCAAGAAACTGGGAAGCTTTTGATGCAATCGTAAACACTTTAAGGAATTTAGAAAATGACGAAACAATGCTAGTTCAATCGGGCAAACCAGTAGGCGTTTTTAAAACTCATAAACATGCACCTCGAGTTTTAATATCTAACTCTGTTCTTGTTCCGAAATGGGCAAATTGGGATCACTTTCATGAGTTGGACAAAAAAGGGTTAATTATGTATGGCCAAATGACAGCAGGAAGTTGGATTTATATCGGTACACAAGGGATATTGCAAGGAACATATGAGACATTTGCGGCTGTTGCTCGAAAACATTTCGGAGGTTCGTTAAAAGGAACCATTACTTTAACCGCTGGATTAGGTGGTATGGGTGGTGCGCAACCATTAGCTGTTACAATGAATGATGGTGTAGTGATTGCTGTTGAAGTTGATCGCTCCAGAATTGCTAAGCGACTAGAAACAAAATATTTAGACTGCATGGCTGAATCAGTAGATGAAGCACTAATGTTAGCGTTGGATGCAAAAGAGAAAGGAAAAGCTCTTTCGATTGGATTATTAGGAAATGCAGCAGAAGTCCATCATGAGCTATTACGCAGAGGTATCAAAATCGATATTGTAACAGACCAAACTTCTGCTCATGATCCATTAAATGGATATATTCCTGAAGGCTTTTCATTAGAAGAAGCAGCACAATTAAGGGAAACGAATCCTACAGAATATATAAAGCTATCTAAGAAGTCTATGGCTAAACACGTAAAAGCAATGCTTGAATTCCAAAAAAGAGGTGCCATTGTATTTGATTACGGGAACAACATACGCCAAGTAGCGAAAGATGAAGGTGTAGAAAATGCTTTTGATTTTGAAGGATTCGTACCAGCATACATTCGCCCACTATTCTGTGAAGGAAAAGGTCCTTTTAGATGGGCAGCTTTATCTGGGGATCCAGAAGATATTTATCGAACTGATCAATTAATAAAAGAACTGTTCCCAGAAAATCAATCTCTTATTAGATGGATTGATATGGCGCAGGAAAAAGTTGCTTTTCAAGGGTTACCATCCCGCATATGCTGGCTTGGTTATGGAGAACGAGTAAAAATGGGCTTAGCTATGAATGAGCTTGTGAAGAAAGGCGAATTAAAAGCGCCGATTGTTATCGGAAGAGATCACCTAGATTGTGGTTCTGTAGCTTCTCCGAATCGAGAAACAGAAGGAATGAAAGATGGAAGTGATGCAATTGGCGATTGGGCCATTTTAAATGCATTAATTAATACCGCTGCAGGAGGATCTTGGATTAGTTTCCATCATGGCGGGGGAGTTGGAATGGGCTATTCCTTACATGCAGGTATGGTCGTTGTAGCAGATGGATCAGATTTAGCAAAAGAAAGATTGGAAAGAGTTTTAACGACTGACCCAGGCATGGGAATTATTCGTCATGCAGATGCCGGATATGAAAAGGCAATAGAAGTAGCTAAACAACATGGGGTAAAAATACCAATGCTTCAATAAATATTAAATGATTAGGCTCTATTTAAGGGAAAATAGGGCCTTTTTACGGAGGTGCATTATGCATAAATATCAAATTATAATTCGTAATATTGGCCAATTGTTGACAATGGATGACCATGATGGTCCGGTAAAAGGGAATCAAATGAGTCAGTTAACAGTTTATACAAATCAAGCCATAGCTATAGATGAAGGAATTGTAAAATGGATTGGTCCACATGAAGAATCTTTACAATTTGAAGCAGAAAAAATTATTGACGCCAAAGGAAGATTAGTAACACCTGGATTAGTAGATCCGCATACCCATTTAGTTTTTGGAGGATCAAGAGAGCATGAACTATCTCTTAAAATTCAAGGAGTCCCATATTTGGAAATATTGAAACAAGGTGGAGGAATATTATCAACAGTTCAAGCAACAAAGCAAGCGAGTGAAGAAGAACTTTATCAGAAAGCTAAATTCCATTTAAATCGAATGCTTGCTTTCGGAGTAACTACTGTTGAAGCGAAAAGTGGATATGGATTGGATGAAGAAACGGAGTTAAAACAACTTAATGTCATTGATAAATTAAATAAAACGCATGTAGTCGATATTGTTTCAACATTTTTAGGAGCTCATGCGCTTCCAATGGAATATAAAAATTCTCCGGAAGAGTTTCTTGATCGAATGATTAAACTGCTACCGATTGTGAAAGAAAAGAAACTCGCGGAATTCGTAGATATATTCTGTGAAACAGGAGTTTTTTCTGTTGAACAATCGAGAAAATACCTATTAACAGCGAAAAAAATGGGATTTGATGTAAAAATCCATGCTGATGAAATCGATCCATTAGGAGGAACGGAATTAGCTGCAGAGTTGGGAGCTGTGAGTGGTGATCATCTCGTTGGTGCATCTGATGAAGGGATTCAAGCTTTGGCTAATTCAAATACAATCGCTGTCTTACTTCCGGGCACAACATTTTATTTAGGAAAAGAGCAATATGCGCGTGCAAGAGAAATCATTAATCAAGGAGTGGCGGTGGCTTTATCAACGGATTTCAATCCAGGAAGTTCCCCAACTGAAAATTTACAGCTAATAATGAACATTGCTGCATTGAAATTAAAGATGACACCAGAAGAAATTTGGCATGCCGTAACAGTTAATGCTGCATACGCCATTAATCGAGGTGATTCAGCAGGGAAGATTCAAGTTGGTAAAAATGCTGACATTGTTATATGGGATGCTCCGAATTACCAATATATTCCGTACCATTATGGAGTGAATCATGTAAATAAAGTATTGAAAAAAGGGCAGATCGTGGTAGAAAGGAACGAAGAATATGCCATTTATTAAAAAACCTGGCCAAGCAATATTCCGAGATCGTTATATCACAAAAGCAAATGAATTATTCTCGGAATGGAATGAAGAAAAACACATTGATATCGGCTTTATTGGTGTACCTTTATCAAAGTCTTCTATCAGTCATTCTGGTGCATCGATGGCACCGACATCCATTCGAAAAGCATTTTCAAGTTTTTCAACTTTCTCAATAGAATCCGAAAGGGAATTGAACGATAGAAGAATTTACGACTTTGGAGACGTCTACATGCATCCAACAGACATAATAACTTCTCAATCAAGGATAAAAGATGCAATTGCTTTTTCTTTAAAGAAAGCAGAAGCTAATTTATGGATTATTTTAGGAGGAGATCATTCAATTAGTTTTCCTTCTATCCAAGCATTCCAAGAAAAATTCGGAGAAATTGGGGTCATCCAATTTGATGCCCATCATGATTTGAGAAATTTAGACGATGGTGGACCTACGAATGGGACTCCCTTTCGAAGTCTCATACAATCGAATACATTAAAAGGAAATCATTTAGTTCAAATCGGTATACGTGATTTTGCGAATGGAAAGGAATACTATCGTTATGGAAAGGAAAATGGGGTTACTATTTATTCGATGAAAGATGTGCGGGAAAAAGGAATCAAACAAATTATTCAAGATAGCATCAATATGTTATTAACAAGAGTTCAAACCATCTATGTTTCATTAGACATGGATGTTGTGGATCAAGCATTTGCTCCTGGATGCCCAGCCATAGGACCAGGTGGAATGACTAGTGATATGTTATTAGATGCTATGCGAACACTTAGTCAATATGATTGTATTAAAGCTCTAGATGTCGTTGAAATTGATCCATTTGTCGATATCCGTGACATGACGAGTAAGCTTGCTGCATATTCCATTTTAACATTTCTAAATGGAATGAAATTTTAATATCAATTATTTTCTGATACAATTGCCCACGCCAACAGGATACAAAATGCATACAAGTATTGTAGGCAAACAGCCAATACTTTGAAGGAGGTATCCTGTCTTGCACGATATGAGAATTTGGAGAAGAAGACCGTTTTTCTTTGGCGGTGCACCTTTCGTTGGTGGATTGCTAGGTGGATTAGTGGGCAGTGCATTATTCTGGCCAAGACCATACCCATATTATTATGGATATCCTTATCCATATTATCCACCTTTTTATTGGTAATGATATTGAGCTCTCCTATTAGGGGGAGCTATTTTATATTCTCCAGCGAACAGCAATGTCAAGTTTACAACATTCCATATTATTTTCGACACCTTGAAAAGCCAAGTGTAAACCATCCGGATTATAAGTTACTAGAGGAATGTTTTTGATGCCAACATGTTTAATTAATTCATTTACTTCTTCATTCTTTGATAATTGAGCAAAAGTCATTAATTGCTGAGCAAATTGTGGTTGTGATGAGATTTGCCTTACAATTTTTAATGCGTCTTGCAACATGCTTTCCATTAGT
This sequence comes from Bacillus sp. JST-5, assembly GCF_057747715.1. Lineage (NCBI taxonomy): Bacteria > Bacillati > Bacillota > Bacilli > Caryophanales > Bacillaceae > Bacillus > Bacillus sp. JST-5. The sequence continues at coordinate 18,205 of NZ_JBYLHW010000024.1, forward strand.
TTGGCAGAAGTTTTTAGGAGTGAAGGATTTACCGGGGGAAACTCTCTAATATAAGAGTTTGTAACAAAATATGGATAGTATGGAACATTAAAGGTGTAAAACGCATACATAGAAAAAACCTCCAACTTAATTGTATAATTTACCATATAGTATTCATCATTGTTACGTATACGTGATTCTTTATTGATAAAGGGGGATAAATATGAGTGGAACATTAATGGATGCACTTGGAATTGAATTAATTACGATTGAAGAAGGCTATGTATTAGCCAAAATGCCTGTGGATGAAAGAACAAGACAACCTTTAGGATATTTACACGGTGGTGCTTCTGTGGCATTAGCAGAAACAGTTGCTAGTGTTGGAGCTTTTCATCTCATTGATGCTAATAAAGAAATATGTTTTGGTTTAGAGATTAACGCCAATCATATTAAATCTAAACGAGAAGGTCACGTATTTGCTACTGGGAAAATATTACATAGAGGAAAATCAACGATGGTTTGGGATATTAAAATAACCGATGAAGATGAGAATCTTATATCTGTGTCACGATGTACGATTGCAGTTGTGCCAAAAAAATAAAATTGAATACCTTCCAAAGATAGAGCTAGATTTGTTATGTTCCCTTATAGGTAGACAGAAATAATAAAAATTCTGTCTATTATAGGGGGATTTTTCTATTATGGAACAATTATAAGAATTATGTTGTAACAATCAAAAAATAGACTGGTATATGTATAAGATATAAAAAGTAAATGTTTCATCGATACTTTTTCCATACAGGTAAAAAAATATAGTAATAAACATACGATATTATAATCATAAACAGTTCAAGGAAAGTAAATTACCTGAGCCCCTGCGAATAGAGGGCTCAGGCAGCATAATATGAACTATTTTTTGTCTAGATGACAGGAATCAGTTCGACTTGGGGGTTCTTATTTTTAAATCACTATTCTTTTTCTTGAAGTTTTTGTTTAAATTTTAAATCATCTCTTACACTTTTATCCCATAACTTTACTCCAGAATAATATGCAGCCCTACTTAATAAATGACCAGCTACAGGAGAAGTTAATAAGATGAAAACAATCCCTAATATAATTCTAGAATTAAAATGACCAAATTCTAAATAAAAATAGATAAACGTCCCCAATAAAATGCACATGACACCAAGGGTAGTACTTTTCGAAGCTGCGTGATTCCTCGTATAAACATCAGGAAGACGTAATACACCAAAAGCTGCAATGAAATTTAATAACGCTCCTATTCCAATTAGCAAGGCAACAATTATTTTAGCTATCTCTGTCACGCTCAATAATGACCCCCTTCTCTAAAAATTTGGCGAATGCAACGGTTCCAATAAATGCTAAAATTCCGATTAAAAGAATGACCTCTAAAAATGCACTCGTTTTTAAAATGATAGAAAGTATTGCAACGATGGAAATCAAATTGATACCAATTGCATCAAGTGCAATAACACGATCTGGTACAGACGGTCCTTTTATTACACGATAAATTAGCAATACCATTGAAATGGAGATGATTATTAATGCCATATGAAGGATTATATCCAACATTATTTGCTCACCTCCATAATGGCTCTCTCAAAAGATTGTTTAATACTTGTAATGGATTCTTGAACATCAGGAACATCCATCGCATGAATATATAACACTTTTTGGTCGTCGGAAACATCAACAACTAATGTCCCCGGAGTTAACGTTATTAAATTTGCTAACAATGTAATCTCCCAATCCTTTTTTAATTCTGTCGGGAGGGCAAAAATTCCAGGTTGCATATCTAATTTTGGTTTTATAACTGTTTTTAAGACCGCAATGTTTGACAACACTAACTCTTTTAAGAAAAGTAAGATGAGATTAATAATCGCTATCACTCTCAATAAGTAAAATCTTTCAGTAAAAAATCTTCTCATTAAGAAAAGGATGAATAATCCTAAAATATATCCAACAACGAAAGTTATAGGGTCATAGGAAACTTGTAAAAACATCCAAGTCAATGCTAGTACAAAATTTAATAATATTTGAAATGCCATTGTCATTACTCCTTTAATACGGCTTCAATATATATTTGGGGATTGGTTAATACTTCGACAGCCTGTGATATATATGGTTGTAAAAATTCAATCGATAATCCAAATGCAACGGATAAACCAATGAGTATACCAGCAGGTACAAGAAGTCCTTTGTATGGAACTTTTTCTTCTCCTTCATAAGCTTTAGGAGTTCCCCAAAAGCCGTTGATAAATATTTTCATGACTGAAAAGAGAACCAGTAAACTGGAAAATAGAACAACTAGCGACCCAAAATAACTTTCAGCTTCAAATCCGCCTCTAATAATGAACAGTTTTCCAACAAAACCACTTAATGGCGGAATTCCAGCTAATGAAATGGAGGCAATAAAGAAACTCCAAGCTAGACCAGGGTAATTTTTAATTAACCCACTTATATTCCTTAGATTGCTTGTATTAGTAATGGAAATCATGATTCCAATTAAAAGAAATAATGCAGCTTTAATCAGCATGTCATGGATTAAGTAATAAACTGACCCCTCTAACGATGTTTTGCTCATGATCGAGACACCGAAAGTTATAACACCTATTGCGGTTATGATATTATAAATGACAATTTTTTTTACGTCCCAATATGCAATGGAACCAATAACACCAGCAATAATTGTAATGATTGAAAGTATTAATAATAACTCGTGCATAAACGAGGTGTCGTGATAGAAAAGTAAAGTAAAACTTCTGATAATGGAGTAAACTCCCACTTTTGTTAACAAAGCTCCGAAAAGTGCCAAAACAGGAATAGGTGGAGCATAATAAGAGCCTGGCAACCAAAAATATAATGGGAATATTGCCCCTTTAAGGCCGAAAACAATTAAAAATAAGACTGCTATGACTGAAATAATCCCTGGTTGACCTAGTTCGGCAACTCTTAATGAAATATGTGCCATATTTAACGTTCCAACAACGGAATATAAATAAGCAACGGCAATAACAAACAAAGCTGAAGAAATGATATTGACCGTTAAATATTTAATTGATTCCCTCAATTGAACATGTTTCCCACCTAAAACTAATAAACAATAAGATGACATTAACATAACCTCAAAAAAGACAAAAAGGTTGAAAATGTCCCCTGTACTAAAGGCACCTATGACACCAACTATTAAGAACTGGAACAGAGGATAATAATAAAATTTTTCTCTTTCTTCCCCAATCGACCGAAAGGAATAGAGTAAGCATACGAATGCTATTATGCTTGTAGTAAGTACTAATAAAGCAGATAGCATGTCAGAAACGAGTGTAATTCCAAATGGGGCTTCCCAGCTACTTATATCTAGGGATTGAATGCCATCGGTTCGTATCTTTTGTACTAATAAAATTGAAACTAACAGTAAAGCAAGAGTTGAAATGGCTGAAATCCATCTTTGTAAAACAATTTGTTTTGAAAAGAAAATTAGGATAACAGCTGTAAACAAAGGAATTAATATAGGCAAAATAATTAAATTAGTCATTTCCTTCTGTACCTCTCATTCTATCCATATTGTCTGTTCCTAGCTCTTGGTAGGCACGATAGGCGAGAACGAGAAAGAAGGAGGTGACACCAAAACTAATTACGATAGCAGTTAAAATTAATGCTTGAGGAAGCGGATCCGTATAATTTGAAGCATTTTCACCTAGAAGGGGAGCCGCTCCTTTTTTTAGCCCGCCCATTGTTAAAATTAATAAATGGGCTCCATGACTTAATAAACCTGTCCCAATAATAATGCGAAGTAAACTTTTGGACATCATTAAATAAGTTGCACATGTAAATAAAATACCGATTACTACTGCCATTAATATCTCCATTATTCACTCTCCCCTATCGTTTGAATAATGGTCATTGTTACGCCGATAACGACCAAATATACACCAGTATCAAATAATACAGCGGTATGCAATGAAGTTTTACCCAACAAAGGTAATTCAAAATAATCGAATGCATGTGTTAAAAACGGAACATCGAAAAAAAGTGCTCCTGCTGCTGTTCCTACAGCGAATAGCAAGCCAATTGCAATAATGATCCGATAATTAATTGGTAAGATGGAAGCAACTGTCTTTATGTCGTAAGTTAAAAGCAATAGCACAATAGCTCCAGAGGTGATGAGCCCTCCGATAAATCCTCCACCAGGATAATAATGACCAGCAAAAAACAAATGAATGGAGAAAAGAATGATGATAAATGTAGCTACTTTACTTACAGTTTTAAGAATGACGTCATTATTTTTCATCTTTCTTTCCTCCTTTCTAATCGTAGTTTAATCATCCCATAAATACCTAAAGCCGCTAAAGCTAATACACATATTTCAAACAATGTATCGAATCCACGGAAGTCTACAAGAATGACGTTAACCATGTTTCCGCCACCAGCTTCTTTATACGTATTTTCAACATAATATTTGGAAATCGAATCAAACATTTTTGAGCTATGAGCGGATATGGCTATTAACGTAACTATGACACCGACTCCAATTGAGATAATTGCATTGTTTAGTTTAAATCTCATTCGTTCTTCACGTTTAAGCTTCGGTAAATGGTAAAAGCATAATAGGAATAAAGCTACAGACACTGTCTCAATGACTAATTGTGTTAAAGCTAAATCTGGAGCTCTAAATACGACGAAAAATAATGAAACTGTATATCCAACGGCACCGAGTGCAATGATGGATGTTAAACGAGATTTAGCAAAAAGAATAGTGATAGAACCAATAATTATTACGATTGCTAACAATAGCTCATAAATACCTATTGAAGAGCTATCAGCTATGTTAATGGTAAATGCTTCCTTCACCCAAAGTGAAAAAGCAAGTATTCCAATAAAGAAAATGAAAATATAAACGAGGTATGTTCGAATAAAACCTGTCATATATTTTTTAGTTATTCTAAACGAACCTTTGTCTAATAAAGATAACATATGATCATAAAAATTATTAAACGACAATGATTCAGGGAATATACCGTATATCGATCTCCATTTTGCCTCTGTTCTGTAAAGGATTACGCCAAATATGATAACACCAATTGTCATATATAATTCTGGGTTTACCCCATGCCAAAAGGAAATTTCAACTTCATAACGCTGCAATTCATTTAATAATGAAGGCAAAATGTTAGTGGTTACTGGTTCAATAATTGTTTTCGAAAGAATATTTGGAAATAAGCCAAATACAACGACTAGTGAAACAAGAACGATTGGTGAAATTAACATACCAATAGGTGCTTCATGTGGCTTTTTCTCTAATTTTTCTGGCTTGTATTTTCCGGTAAAGGTCTTAAAGACAATAATCATGCTGTATATAAATGTAAATACACTAGCAATCCATGCTAAGATTGGAAACAGTATTCCCCATGTATCTAAATGGTATAAATCCATTTGTAAAAAGCGAAGCATCCCTGTAAAAAACATTTCTTTACTTAAAAATCCATTAAATGGCGGTAAACCTGCCATGGAAAATGCCCCAATAACTGCAATTGTAAACGTAATTGGCATAAAGGTCATTAATCCGCCTAGCTTCCGGATATCTCTTGTCCCAGTTTCATGGTCAACAATCCCAACAACCATAAACAAACTACCTTTAAAGGTTGCATGGTTAATCAAATGAAAAACAGCAGCTACAGTAGAAACAATATAAATGTTCTCTGATAAAAACTCATAGTGTAATGCAGCAGCGCCAGCGCCTAATAATGACATAATGAGCCCGAGTTGACTAACAGTGGAAAATGCTAATATTCCTTTTAAATCTGTTTGTTTCACTGCATTAAAAGATCCCCAAAATAGCGTAAAAATTCCTACTAGTGAAACCAACCATAACCAAACAGAAGAAATAGCAAATATCGGACTTAATCTAGCCACTAAGTAAATTCCTGCTTTAACCATTGTTGCAGAGTGTAAGTATGCACTGACAGGTGTAGGCGCTTCCATTGCATCAGGTAACCAAATGTGGAATGGGAATTGTGCTGACTTAGTGAATGCTCCCAGTAAAAATAGGATCATGGTCGGAATAAATAAATCGTGTTTGGCAATGTTCCCTAAGTTAGACGTAATTTCTGTAATATTAAAGGTACCTGTCATTAAGTAAAGGAATATAATTCCTCCAAGCATTGATAAACCACCAAATACGGTGATTAGCATGGATTTTTGGGCACCATTTCTTGATTTTTCCCGATCGTACCAATAACCGATGAGGAAAAATGAAGAAAAACTAGTAAATTCCCAAAACATATAAAGAACAATTAAGTTATCGGAAAGTACAACGCCAAGCATTGCTCCCATAAAAAGGAGTAAATAGACGTAAAAAGTATTTAATTGTTCCTTGTCTTTAGCTAAATAATAAATCGAATATAATACAACTAATGCGCCAATTCCGGTAATGAGTAACGCAAAAAGTAATCCTAGTCCATCAACTTTGACATTGAAATCTATGCCAAAAGAAGGAATCCAACTGTAGGATCGATAAATGAAATTTCCGTTTTGAATTTCAGGTAAGTATTGAAGAAAGTATGTAAATAAAAGAATGGGAAGAAAGAGGACAAACCATCCTGTATGTATATTTCGAAAATATTTATAAAAAAATGGAACTATGATTGCTAGTAGAAACGGTGCAAGTATCGCTAAATGTAATAGTGACAATGTTATCCTCCTTTACATTCAAATCCTAAATTATACTTCTTTTCCTATTATCAAAATAATTTTTAAATAGGGTGATTTATATAACTCAAAAAAATTATAACGTAAAACTTATGACATTGCATGTGTAACCTTATAAAATCATAAGTTTCCATATTTATCTAATAGGTTGCATAAGTAACTTTCGAATTTTTTCTTTATATGTATAAATTACACGATTTGGCTCAAAATATTTATTAAATCTTCTACATGAAGAGTGACTGATAGTATTTTGGCAGGTGATCCAATCGTGATAAGAAAGTGGATTGTTTGTATATGTATTTTTGCCACATTTATTGCAACAGGTTGGTATGTAAACGAAACGATTGAAAAATCAAGCAATCCCATTGTAGCTAATCGAAATACGAGTTTACTCCCACTTTCAACAGAAGTTGAATATACTGAATTCGCACCTGCATTTAAACCTAGACAATATGTACGAATATCACAATATTTAACTGAAAATGCTTCCACTCGAAAATAATTAAATGCAGTCAGCTATTTCGCTGATTGCTTTTTTTATGGAAAAATTTTGATTGAATACATCTATGAAATCATTGATAATCAATATAGGCTATAAAGAGGGAGATTCATCAATGAAAAATACGTATTATATTGGTTATTTTCCTTTAGTATCAATCTTTTTATTTAGTTTGTCATTTGCTATTTTTGCTCAAATGAAAATAATAAAAATCCTCCAATGGCTTGGATTATATGATGGAATCTTGTCTGTATTCGAGGAAAAAGAAGTCAAATTGACTTTATTAATTATCTTGATAATGTTCTTTATTATGTTGTTTTCCGCTTTAAAGTTATTTGCCCAAACGGTAAATGAGGTCTCTTTATTGTTTTTTTCAAATGACCGGGAAGGGGATGTATTAAAAAATATTCGTCCAGGAAGTGTTATATTTTTCTTTGGCGGAATGGTATCAATTTTTTCTTTTTTTAATATTAAGGGACTATTATTAACATTATTAATTAGTACGGTTGTTTACTTTATTTATTTTGTTTACAAAATAAGTGATACCTTAACGATCGGTGGGATCGTTGGAGTAATCTTTTTTCAAGTTTTTACATGGGGAGTATGTAGTGTTATCATTATTTACAGTTTACTAAAATGGTATAATATACTATTAAATAGTTTTCAAATTCCTTCTACATAAAAAGACCTGCGTTCATGTTTTTGAACGCAGGTTTTCTATTCTTGTAAGATTTCTTTCCAAATTTGCATATGAATGGCTTGATTTGAAAGGTGATCCATACTTTTCGGCTGGTCATAACCGATCCAAATCCCTGCCGTATAATTTTTTGTATAACCGACAAACCAAAGGTCTTTAAAATCATCAGATGTACCAGTTTTTCCACCAATCACAACCGTTGGGAAATATGCTGAACGACCTGTTCCGTTTATAACCGTATCATGGAGAAATGATCGCATGATTTTAATCGTTTGTTCATTCCAGACTTGTACATGTTTTTGGTTCCATTCTAAAATTGTATTTCCGTTCGCATCTGTAACTTTTTTGATTGTCTTTGGATTTTTATAAATCCCTTTTGTAGAGAAAACAGTATATGCTTTCGTTAATTCCAATGGAGATAATCCGTATGTAAAACCTCCAATTGCTGCCGGTAATCGATAATCATCTTTCGTTATTTTTTCAAAATCAAACGCCTTTAAGTCATGAAAAGCATTATTAATTCCAACTTCATTTAATAAGCGAATTGCTGACGTATTGAGGGAATAAATAAAAGCTTCTCTCAAAGTAACCTTTCCATATTCATACCCTCCGTAATTTTTGGGACAATATGATTGAATGCAAATATTACTTGCGTCGACGAAAGAATGCATTTTTTCAGGATATCGTTCCAAAAATGGAGCGAAAACTAGAATAGGTTTTATAGCAGACGCAGGTTGTCGATAGGCTTGATAGGCGCGATGGAAATTTTGCCTTTCATAATTTTTCCCTCCAATAATGGCGGAAATTTCATTTTTCTCATGTTGAATTATAACAACTGCCCCTTCGATTGGTAATGGTTGTAAATGTTTTTGGACAGAAGCCTTTGCTTTTTTTTGAATATTTCGGTTTAACGAAGTATGGATGTTAACTCCTGAATTTAAAAGTTTGGTTAATTCCTTTTCTAATTGTTCATCTGTTAAGTGTTCGTTTCCTGGTTGATTTTGAATAAGATCTTTCAATTCCTTTAGAACATAATCGGCATAATCTGGATATAAATATTTCCTTTTTTTTATGTTTAATCGAATTGGTTCATGGATAATAGAATTAAATTCTTCTTTTGATATTTTCTTTACTTTTAATAAGTTTTTTAATAATTGTTGTTGACGTTTTTTTGTATTATCAAAATTAGTAAGTGGATCATACAAAGTAGGATTGTTAGGGATTGCTGCTAAAAAAGCCATTTCTGCTTTAGATAATTCCTCAGTATGTTTTTGAAAATAAAATTGACTAGCGGATTCAATCCCGTAAATTCCATGTTGAAAATAAATTGTGTTTATATATAACTCTAATAGTTGATCTTTTGAATAGTTTTTCTCTAATGAGAGAGTATAAATAATTTCATTCCATTTCCTTTCAAACGTTTTTTCGTTTGTTAAGTATAAATTTTTGGCTAATTGCTGGGTTATAGTACTACCACCTTGTTTAAGGTCTGATGATTTTGCATTGATGAGTGCTGCTCTAGTAATAGCAAGAAGATCGATTCCTTTATGTTGATAAAAATTCTGATCTTCATTAACAATTACTAAATCGAGAAAAAACTGAGGGATATCCTTCAATTTTTTATAAATACGGTTTTCATTTTGATAGATTTCCGCAAAAGGTTGACCATTGTTATCGAGTAAAAAGGATGTTTGAGACAAATGAATAACTGGTTGATTACTGGATAATTTTTCATATGCTTTTATAGCATTTTCGTATTCTTTAAGAGTCATAGAAATAAGCAAAGGAAATGAACTAATAAGTAACAATATAAATAAAAAACCGGTCAATTTTCTCAAAATGGTTCAGCCGTCCTTTAAATTACTTACTATGTGAGCGCGTATTTCCATGGAAAGAATGTTTCAATTTTGAATGTGTATTTTTTTCTTTTAAATTTTTCATACTCCACCATAATAATCCAAAAGCAATTATGAATAAAGAACTTGTAATATAAAATACTGCGGAAATACCAATAAAACCAGAAATCATCCCCCCAAATGAAGGACCGATAACGTTTCCTAAAAAACGAAAACTTGTATTATAACCTAAAACTTCTCCTTGAATCGATAGTGGAACTTCATTTCGGATATAAGCTGTTACACTAGGAGTAATTCCTCCAACTGCAATCCCAAGCAAAAATCTAAATAATATTAATTGCCATACTTCATTAACTAGTGCTTGAGGAATAAAGGCTATTGCAGAGGAAATTAATAAAATTTTTAAGACTTTCTCATAACCAATTGAATCGCCTAATTTCCCCCATTGTCTTGTAGCGAGCAAATTTCCAAAACCGGTTGCAGAAAAAGCAAAACCGGCTAAGAATGCCACATTCTCAGATCCGTTTAATTGATTTACATAGAGAGCCAAGAGTGGTTGAATACTAAAAATCCCGATTTGTACTAGTAGAGAAATAAGCATAATTGTCAATAAATCACGATTTGTAAATATATAGGATAGGACTTCTTTTCTACTGTATTGTTTCTCTTTAAGTTTCTTGTCAGTTCTTTTTTCCCTAATGGCAAATAGAACAATCATTGTTGCTATGGCAATAGAGATAGAAGTATAGATAAAAGTATATTGAAATCCAAACTTATCTGCCATCATTCCTCCAATAACCGGCCCAAAGAGACTTCCTGTTACATTACCAGTTTGCAATGTTCCTAATGTTTTCCCAGCAATTTCTTTAGGGGTTTGCGAAGAAATAAATGCAAGAGATGTTGGAATAAATCCTGTAACTGCACCCATAAACATTCGAAGAATAAATAATCCGATCACCGAATGCATAAATCCCATGAAAAATATCGATGTTGCTATACCGAAACCTGTAATAACGAGAATCTTCTTATAACCATATTTATCTGCAAACCTTCCCCAAATGGGTGACATTAAAAAAGCTGTTAAGAAAGTTATACCGAAAACGAAACCTGCCCATCGTTGTACATATTCGTCACTAAAGTCTCCCATCGTTTCAATATATAAAGAGAGAAAAGGCATAATCATCGTAGCACTGGCAGCAACTAAGAAATTGGCAAACCACATGATGATTAAATTTCTTTTATGAACTTGGATAGCAACCACCTTCTTGAAATATTTCGTTTTACTAAATATTAATTATAGCAGACTTTCAATAGGCATTAAATACGATGTCCGAAAATTACGAAGATAGAAATATTTTTTATCAAATTTTTTCTCTAGGACACGAAAATAAAAAAAGATACCTTTATCGAGGTATCTTCCTTTTTAGACGATCCATTATTTAAAGTACTCAGATTCTAATATTTGTAGTTTTTCTAAGCTTTTTTTCGCCCAATCTGAAGGGTCATTGTTCAATTCACTCTTCATGTTTTCAATAGACTTTTGCAAAGATTCTTTATAATCTGGTATAAGATCATTATATTTCTTCACCATTTTTCTAGGAATGTTCGCCTGTTCTCTATATGCCAGTGCTTTTCTCTCATGAAAAAAAGGAACATTTGCATCTTTTGGATGATGTAAATCTCCTTGCATCGGATGTTTTAAAACTGCTAATATTTTAACTAGGCAATGCGAAGGGGATGTGTTCGTAACTTCACCAATATAAGTCCCTGTTTTATAATGAGCGATAACTTTGTCGCTAATTTTAATGTCGTCCATGTATATCCCTCCATTCTATACTCTATTATTGCGAATATTGGGGAAAATAACAAAGATATTATTATTTTCAAAAAGTGGAAAATGGGAGAGGTACGTACATTATGAAAAAATGGAGTTTATTTGTTGCATTATTGTTGATTATTTTGGCGGGATGTTCTACTTCAGAGGATGCAAAAGATAGTAAAGGAGACGAATCAATGGAAAAATTATATCCGCAATTAGTAAAAGAAGCTCAAAAAAATGAAACAGTAGTTGAAATGGAAACATCACTAGGTATGATAACGATTAAATTATTTCCAGAATTAGCTCCAAAAGCTGTAGAAAACTTTGTTACTCATGCTAAAAATGGATATTATGATGGTTTAATCTTTCACCGAGTCATAAAAGATTTTATGATTCAAGGGGGAGATCCACTTGGGAATGGAACTGGAGGAGAAAGTATTTACGGCCAGCCTTTTGAAGATGAGTTTTCAGAAAAACTGTTTCATTTCCGCGGTGCGCTAAGTATGGCAAATTCTGGCCCAAATACTAACGGTAGTCAATTTTTTATAGTACAAAATACAAAAGTTAGTCAAGATATGATTAACCAAATGGAGCAAGCTGGATTTCCGAAAGAAGCGATTGATCATTATGAAGAAGTAGGTGGAACTCCATGGTTAGATTTTCGACACACAGTATTTGGACATGTCATTGATGGAATGGATGTTGTGGATAAAATAGCCTCTGTTGAAACCGGTCTAAATGATAAACCTTTAGAAGATGTTGTAATCAAAAAAATTACTGTAAAGGAATAAACATAGACAACGAATTGTCATCATTTTCATGGACGAACGGCAACAAATACATATATAATGGTACATGATTATGATATGAAAGGGCGTTCGTTTATGAATGCATGGATATTATCATTATTTTTATATTTCCCAGAAGATAAAACAGAATATATACCGGCAGCTATTTCTTTTTCAATCTTTTTCATTTTATGTATTTTAACATTTCGCTGGATTGTTAAAAAATCAAAAAAAGAAGAAGAAAAAGCTAAAGAGTTAGAAAATAAAATTATGGGAATGAAAGATAAAAGTGAAAACGAATAACGGCTTTGCTCAATAAAAATTTTGAGCTTAAGCCGTTTTTCTTTTCATAGTTAATTTAATTAGAAAATGCTTTTTTTAGTCTATGTAAGCCGTCAATTAACGTTTCTTCGTGACAACCGATATTCATCCGAACAAACCCTTCTCCTTCAACTCCATATTTTTTTCCAGCTTCTAATGCTAATTTTCCTTTTTCTACTAGAGCTTTTTGAATCTCTTGATCAGACATATTTAATGATCGACAATCAATCCATAGTAAATATGTACCTTCAGGCTCCTTTACATGAAGGAAAGGTAATTCATCTTTTATATATTTGATCGCTGTTTCGATATTATTTTTTAAATAGGATAATAAATTTTCTAACCATTGCTCACCGTATTCATAAGCAGCTTCCATTCCTATTAATCCAAATACATTTAAAGTGAAAAAACCAAGTTTTTTCTGAATCTCACTAATTTTACTTCTTATTTGTTGATTAGGTATGACCATCACAGAAGCTTGAAGTCCGGCAATATTAAAAGTTTTACTAGGTGCGTAACAAGTGATTGAAATTTCTTCGTATTTTTTATCTAAAGAAGCAATTGGAGTGTGTTTATGTGGAGAAAAGACAATATCAGCATGAATTTCATCTGAAACAATATAAACTCCATATTTTTCACATAGTTCGGCCATCATATTTAATTCTTCTTTTTTCCAAACTCTACCAACCGGATTGTGTGGATTACATAAAATGAATAGTTTTACATCTTCTTCTTTTAGCTTATTTTCAAAATCAACAAAATTAATCGAATAATAGCCATTCTCTTCAATTAAAGGATTAATAACCACTTTTCGATCATTATTTTTAATCATGTCGTAAAATGGTGTATATACAGGAGTTTGAATGAGAACACTGTCACCAACATTAGTTAATGCTTGAATTGCCATACTTATTGAAGGGACAACACCGTTGCTAGGTAGCATCCATGAAGGAGATACATCCCAACCATATCTTTTTCCAATCCAATCTCTTACAACTTTAAAAAGCCGATCAGATGGAAATGTATATCCGAAAATTCCATGATTTGCTCTGTCTAATATTTTCTCACGTACTTCTTTTGGTGCTAAAAAATCCATATCCGCGACCCACATTGGTAATAGGTCTTTTCTTCCATAAACTTTATCCATCATATCCCATTTCACTGAATTTGTTTGTTCACGTTTAATCTTTTGAAATTGATTCATACTTTCTCCTCCATTCCACCGAGAATCATTCTTTATTGATTATCATATACAAAAAATTATTAACTTTAAATAAATTCAGTTAATAATGAAAAAATATTACGATAGGATTATTTGTAGTAAAAATTCCTTCGTTGCATACTATTTCGTAGAGTAGTCAATCAAACTAAAAAATCAAAATGTTTTATTTTTACATAATAAAACACCCAGAAATTAACTGGATGTTATATTGCCTGATAAGACAAAATTTTTTATATGGTAATATGTGTCTTCAGGTTTTTCTTCTGGTACAAGGTGGCCAGTATTTTCTAATACAATTAATTTTGAATTTGGCAACTCTCTATGTAATCTTTCTCCAACTGTTATAGGAACAAACCGATCATGATCTCCCCATATTAGTAAACATGGTCTGTCAATGGTTTGAATAATTTTTGAAGGTAAGTCACCCTCCCGATCTCTTATCATTCGAGTGAGTGCTTTAAAGATTTCATCATCTTGGATAAATGGATGTAAATACCCATACATCATTTCATCATCAATAATGGAAGGATCATAAACAACTGCTTCTAAGTTTTTTCTTACACCAGAACGAATTAACCAAAACTTTACATATAGATAAAAAAAGGGAATATAGCTTGAAAGTTTTAAAAGAGTTTTAGACTTTTTTAAGTAGGCAGAACTACATATAAGAATGATTTTATCAAAAAGGGAAGGATTTAAATGAACCATATGCAATCCAATTTGTCCACCCATAGAATGTCCAACTAAAATCATATTTTTCAATCCTAAATCCAGTAATAACTCAATGACCGTTGATGAAATATTTTTATATGAATATGTAAAACGACTACATTTCCCGCTTTTACCGAATGGTGGAAAATCGATAGATATGACATGAAAATCGTTTACAAGTAGCGGGATGAGGCGACGAAAACTAAAGGTCGAAGATAAAAATCCGTGTATGAGGACAATCGTATGTTTGGCATGAGGACATGGGTAATGTTCATAATAAAGATCAATATTGTTGATGTTTTTAATATTTGTCATAACTTCCATACTTCTCCCTCGAAATTGAAAGTATAGTTTAATTATCTCCAGAATATTGTAGGTTATGTTCCTTTAAAGAAAAAAAGAGTTTTATTCTTCAAATAAAAAAAGGACAAACTTAATCGTTTGCCCAACTTCAAAAAGGGGGGAATACTAGAAAGCCTGTAAAAATATCCTTTCCAAAATTTGAAAAAACTATACATATTTTTATCTTAACAAGATAAAAAATGAATCTACTAATAGTGAAATTATGTTGGAATTATAAAAAAGCATTTTTTATTCTTACGTTATCTTCATTAGAATGTCTACATCTATAAAAAGTATGAGTAAAATTATTGTGGGCAAAATTTAACCCCCTCATTTGTTGAGGGAACGTTAGAACGCTCAACAAATGAGGGGGCCACCAAGCGAAAGCGCGATAGTTAATAAGCAAATAACATGAAAAAGAGGGTTACTCCTTGGTAGAATCTTAGTCAACCAAAACTAAATCACAAACAAAGGAGAAACCCCTCATGCAAAAGAATAACACAGTATATCCAAATTTAAAACAGATTGAGCAATTAGTTTGGAGGCAATTACAGGAAACCTTCTCAAAGGTCATGAAAACACTATTAGAGGACATGGACAAGCAGATTGCTGAAGAACGAAATAAAAAGCGTTATCGTCTACTCGATAAGCGTACTACCACTATTATCAGTCTTTTTGGCGAAATAAGGGTGAAACGGAACTACTACCGAGACAGGGAGAAAGGTGAATATGTCTATCTGCTTGATCGCTCTTTGGAATTCGAAGGGACCGGCTCCTTTAGTCCGCTAATAGAAGAAGCGGCACTAGAGCTTGCCATTACAGGGCCATCCTATCGAAAGGCAGAACACATGCTTGAAACACTTTTAGGATACCGAGTGATTAGTCACGAAGCTATACGTCAACACCTGTTACAGATTGAAAGTATCCCAAAAGAGCGACAGCCTGTAAACGATCCTGTCCTATTCGTGGAAGTGGACGGCCTATATGTGAAA
>NZ_JBYLHW010000025.1:0-33607 GCF_057747715.1 Bacillus sp. JST-5
CTTCCGTGGTCTTCGCCCAATCTAACCAGGCTCGACTTCCCTTTGTCCTCCATAGGAGGTCTCTTTTGACGAGGCGGCAGGATTCACTTTATGTTACGGTCTGCTGATTTGCTCGCACTCTCCAAGAGAGTTACTTTGTCACAGGGCTTCAACCTTAGGATTTCTCCACCAGTTGCCTGTCAGCTACCGAGCGTCTTGGCACTTACTCGGGTTGGACTTGCACCAACTAGCAGATAACAGCTTAGCTGGGCACGCTCAAAATAAAAAACGTGTCCTAAAAAGAACACGTTTCTAGAAATTATCTTCTTCTATTTCGATTTCTAAGGAATGTAGGAATATCTAACATATCTTCTTGTGATTGTACATTACTTCTACCTTGTTCTTCCGTAACATCAAAGTTAGAAGATTCTCTTTTCATGGAAACATTCATTTTTGGTTGACCGAATTGAGTTGGTTTCGGTTTCGCCACATCTTCTTTAAATCCTGTAGCGATAACAGTTACAATGATTTCGTCTTTTAAGTCCTCATTTATGACAGAACCAAAAATCATGTTAACTTCTTGGTCAGAAGCAGATGCAACAATATCAGCAGCTTCTTGAACTTCATATAAACTTAAATTAGTTCCACCAGTGATATTCATGAGCACACCTTGGGCACCTTCAATGGATGTTTCAAGTAATGGGCTGGAAATAGCTTTTTTAGCAGCTTCTGCCGCACGATTTTCTCCAGAAGAAATACCGATACCCATTAATGCAGATCCTTTATTTGACATGATTGTTTTTACGTCCGCAAAGTCAAGGTTGATAAGTCCAGGTACGGCAATTAAGTCAGAAATCCCTTGAACTCCTTGACGAAGGACATTATCTGCTTCTCTAAAAGCTTCTAACATTGGGGTACTTTTGTCTACGATTTCTAACAAGCGATCGTTTGGAATGACAATAAGTGTATCAACCGCTTCTTTCATCGCACTAATTCCGCCAGACGCTTGTGTTTGTCTTTTTCTACCTTCAAAAGTAAATGGACGAGTGACAACACCAACGGTCAATGCCCCTAAATCTTTAGCAATTTGTGCGATAACAGGTGCTGCCCCAGTGCCTGTACCGCCTCCCATTCCTGCAGTCACAAATACCATATCCGCACCTTTTAAAACTTCTTCTATCTGTTCCTTACTTTCTTCAGCAGCTTTTTTACCGACTTCAGGATTGGCACCGGCACCTAGACCGCGTGTTAATTTCGCACCAATTTGCATTTTTATTTCAGCTTTTGATAAATTTAAAGCTTGAGCGTCAGTATTAACGGCGATAAATTGAACGCCTTGTACGCCATGTTCAATCATTCGATTAACAGCATTATTTCCACCGCCGCCGACGCCGATAACTTTAATCGTTGCTAATTGATCTAAATTTGTATCAAACTCCAACATGTAAAATCCTCCTAATAAGATATTCCTTCCCAAATGGCTTATTCAAAGAAATAGCCAAGGATTTTTTTCAATGATCTTTTTTCTTTTTGCTGTTTCGTCCCATTGTTTTTCGGCGTCTGTTTTCCAGACCGTTTTTCTTTTGTTTCGGTGAAGACGACAGATGATTCCATCATTCTTCCATTTAATCTAGCATTATTGTAAGCAAATTTAATCGTTCCTACTGCTGTTGTATATTGAGGTTCGCGTACACCAATATAATCTGGAATTGCGATACGAACCCTGTTTTGGAATACTGCTTGTGCTAATTCAAGCACACCTTGCATATTAGCGACACCACCGGTTAAGACAAATCCTCCCGGAACATCGCGAGCTCCTAATTTTCTCAGTTCTTGTAAAACAATTTCAAATAATTCTTCTAATCTAGCTTCAATAATATCTGAGATTTGCTGCTGATTAAATGTTTGTTGCTGATTGCTTCCTATTATCGGTACTGAAAAAGTAATATCTTCTGAGGCGAGATCATAAAAGGCATGTCCATACTTCATTTTAATTTGTTCTGCATCTTCTGTCGTCGTACGAAGTCCAATAGACAAATCTTTCGTAATATGATCCCCGCCTACAGGAATAACTGTAGTTCCTTTGATATGTCCGTCCTCAAAAAACGAAATAGTTGTTGAGCCTCCTCCAATATCAATGAGTGCAGCTCCCAGATTTTTTTCATCTTTAGAAAGAGCGATGGAACCAGCCGCTAATGGTTGTAATACAACATCAACGACCGTTAATCCTGCTTTTTCTATACATCTAAGGATATTATGTAGAACTGTTTTAGAACCAGTAATGATAAGTCCTTCCATTTCTAATCTGACGCCAATCATACCGCGAGGATCATTAATTTCATCAAGACCATCCACAATAAATTGTTTCGGAATGACGTTTATGATTTCCCTTTCCGGAGGAATAGAAACGACTTGAGCCGCATCAATTACCCGTAGTACGTCTTCATCACCAATTTCTCTATTTTCACTTGAAACTGCGACAATGCCGTGGCAATTTTGAATTCCTACAAGGTTGCTGGATATACCGACATAAACTTGCCGTATTTCCATCCCCATCATTCTTTCTGCCTGTTCGACCGCACGTCGAATCGAATGAACCGTTTCATCTATGTCTACAATAGAGCCTTTTTTCAATCCTTTAGACTCAACATTCCCAACACCGATGATATTTAAAGAATCATTCACCATTTCACCAATAATTACCTTCACAGTGGATGTACCGATGTCAAGACTAACATATATATCATTGCTGTTCATTCTTTGGCACCTCCTTTTTCCATTTTATGTGAACAACAATTTATATCAATTTTTCTCACTTGGATGATTACTATTATAGTATACTAATGGATTCGTATAAACGAAAATATCATTACAAATGTAACAGTTATATAAATAAAATATTCGCTTTTATTACATTATTCCCTCTTTATTTCGTCAAAATTTTTACTTTTTTCAGAGGCTGCAGTTAATTTTGTTAATAATATTCTGCGAATAACAGCAATATTTTGAAATAAACGAACACCAAATGCAAATATAGCTGCTAAATATAAGTCTACACCAAGATGTACGCCTAGAAAAGCTAAACTTGCAGCTAATAAAATATTAAAAAAGAAACCAGAAACAAACACTTTTTCATCATAAATATTTTGCAAGTGTGCACGAATCCCCCCGAACAACGTATCTAATGCCGCTAGAACAGCAATTGATAGGTAATTCGAGTATTCTTCTGGAATTCGATAATCTGTTAATAATCCAAGTACAACACCAACAACTAAACCTAAAATGGGAAGCCACATATTAAGTACTTTCTCCTTCTTCTTTTACAGGTTTTAAATTTTTTACATGAATGGAGTTTTCATATGGGGGAATAGTCAACGATTTCACCGGTGGCGAAACATTTACACGTAAATTATCAATAAAAAAGGCCTCGGCTGCTTCAGAAATATTCATGCGATTATATAGTTTTTCTGCAACTTGTAAATTTTCTGTTATAACTTTAATTTCAATTGGGAATTTCCGCAAAGGAAAGCCGTCAATTTTTGTTTCACCTTGAATTTCACGAATAACAGTTGTATGTATAACTCTTTGATCAGCAATTGATATGCTTTTTGCCCCGTACATATTAAGTTCATTAATTAAACGGCTTAATAAATATGGAGTAACAGTAGGAGCATCATGACCAAGAAGCAATTGTTCGTATACAGGCTCTATTTTTAATACAATTCCTGGTCCCTTGACCTCAGTCAAGCCTGCTTCTTCCTTTAATTCTTCTAACGTTTCTAATAAAATTTGCTCCTTATTGCCAATAAGATTGGATTCATATTGATAGATTTTCTCATCAACCGAACGAATTTCTTGTAATAATGTTGTTTGAAGCTCTTGTGCCTTTTTTAAATCTTCCCTTAATTTTAAAATATCCCTCGTATCTCTTACAACGGGTTCTTTTACGGTTTGAAATTGAATAGCGACCATGAAACCAATAAGAATACATACGATAGTTATACTAGCAATGTATCGATTCTTTTCCAAACTCTCACCAAACTTTCATCACAATGATTTACTTAAGAACCGCTTCCTAAAATGGGTTCCATTACGATTTCATCTACTTTTTCTAAAGTAAAAACGACATTATCGCTAACAAGCTGGTCCCTAACGCCGCCATTCATATATAGAGCAGACTCCAATACTTCCGCATCACCGATAGCACGAATCACAAACGGTGCAGCAGATTGATTCCCGTCCACCGTAATGACTGGTCCGTTACAAACAATATAAGAATTCTTTGTGATACGATGTCCGTTAATTGAGATCGCGGATGCACCTGATATAAATAGCTCATTAATTAACTTAAACACATGTTGCTCATGCACAATATAATCATTTAAGTTTTCAACGTCCGCATTAAAATCCGCATCATCTAATGTAACAACGATCCCGCTACCTTTTACTTTCACTTTTCCTAAAAACATCCGTAATTTCTCAACTTCTTTAGCCAATTTAGAATAAGTATTTTCTTCATTCGCCAGTTCTTTTTCAATTTCCATAACTTTTTCTTGCTTTTGAATTAGCTCTTGCTGCAGTTGATTATTGATTTTTTCTTTTTCATTAATTTGATTACGCAACTGATAGTTACGATTCCATTGACTATCAGTTAAAGTAATTTCTGCTCGTTCTTCTTTTGCCAATTGATAAGAGAAAGAGGTTAAAAAACCTAAAACAAGGCAAACAAAGGAGAGAATAACGTGTTTACCTTTCAGTTTCATTTTCATTCTCTTCTTCACCTGCCATTTCATATTCTTTGAAGAAAGTTCCTACTTCTAAATCAATAATCCCTTTTTTTGAAGGATCTAATTGACTAATAATTGAAGGGTAATGTTTCATTTTATCTGCAAGCGTTCTTAAAGTGGCATGAACTTCAAATCCGTCATTCATAAAAATGACAACGCGAAAAGGATCGGTTTTTTTCGGAGCGTAAATAATTTCCGAAATCGAATTTTTTACTTCGAGATTCATTTTGAGAAGTTGAGAGATGGCCTCTTTTAAAGCCTCTCCCTCTTCAAACTTTTTCAAAATCGGCATCGAAATATTAATATTTTCCGTTTTTTCATCTTTAAGTATTTTTCCGTTCTCTAATATAGGATAAAAGTGTTGCTCAATTTCCATTAAAGCAACTGGTTTGTACTCTTTAATTTCAATAGAAATGGAATTTGGTAGAACAATGGATAATGACACATCTTTTATTCCTGGCAATTTCAGAATTTTTCCTTTTATTTTTTCTTTATCTATGCTCCAAATATTGGTATCTTTCGATAGGCCGCTTTTTGAAACAATCATTTCACCGGGAATATATTGATTACCACTAATCATTATTTTTCCGACTTTGCTTAATGGGGATTGAAAATAGGCAACTGCAGCGATAAGTAAGAAAAACAAACTTAAAAGAGTGATCAGGCGTCGATTAGCTCTTCTTTTCCTTTGCTCTTTCAGTTTCGGGATTCGATCTTCAATGGATACGACTTTATTTTTCAATCATATACCCCCTACATAGCTACCCTATCTGTTAAAAACTATCCTTTCATCCTTTATTTTTAATTGATCGTTTAAAGAATACTGTCATTATAACATAAGAAAATCGTTTTATTAGAATAAATCGTTTCTATTTATTTCCTATGATTTCAACTTCAGTTTCCATTTCGATGTTAAACTTTTCTTTAATCACTTTCTTAATATGATTGATTAATGATAATACGTCATTAGCTGTAGCGCCACCTGTATTTACGATGAAATTTCCATGCATTTCTGATATTTTCGCTCCACCAATGGAATATCCTTTTAATCCAGCTTGTTCGATTAATTGTCCGGCATAATGAGGAAGAGGATTTCTAAATATACTTCCGGCGCATGGTGAATCCCATGGTTGTGTCTCTTTTCGATACTCTTTATTTTTTTGCATAACAGCTACAATTTGGTCTTTATCCCCTTTTTTAAGAGCAAATTCAGCTTCAATGACAATACCTGGTCTTTTCGTTTGTAATACAGACGTTCTATAAGAGAATTCCATTTCCTCGTTTGATAACCATTCAATCGTACCGTCTTCAAACAATATTCTAGCTCTCGTTAATATTTTGGAAATATCCGAACCATGGGCACCAGCATTCATATATACAGCTCCCCCAACAGATCCAGGGATGCCGCTAGCAAACTCCAATCCTGATAATCCTTTTCTGCTTATCATTGTTGATAAGGCAACGACCGAATATCCGCCACCTACAATAATTGTTTCTCCATTAATAGTTAAATGGTCTAAACCTTTTCCTAGACGTATAACCACCCCTCGGATCCCTTCATCGGAAACTAATAAGTTTGAACCTCTACCAATAGCTCTCCAAGGGATGTTATGTTTTTTTACAATTTCCATTACTTTTATTAGTTGATCGATCGAAGATGGTTCTACAAATATGTCTGCAGGACCACCAATTTTTATCGTTGTATATTTTTCTAAACGCTCATTTTCTTTTACTTTTCCAACATTGTTGTTTAATAGCTCTTGAATGATGTCTTTCATAATAAACCTCCTCAGTTATGCCGCTTCATAAGTGAAACGGAAAGTTTATATAAACGTTCTCCAGCATCTTGAATTCCGAGTTTTCTAGATGCTTCTTTCATTTCACTTAACTTATCTGTATGATTAATAATCGAATCGATTTCTTTAAGTAATGTTGCTCCTGATAAATCTTTCTCCAATAGCATTTTAGCTGCATTCTTTTCGACAAGGGCTCTTGCATTTTTTTCTTGATGATTATTCGTAACATATGGACTAGGAATAAGAATCGAAGGAACTCCTAAAGAAGTGAGTTCAGCAATAGTTGTTGCACCTGCTCTTGCTACGACTAAATCCATTCCCGAGAGAACGTCAGGCATGTTATGTAAAAAAGGAAAAATTTTCACATTTGGAATCGTTCCTAATTTCTCAACCTCTTTCATCACTTGTTCATAGTGAACTTCTCCGGTAATGTAAAGAATTTGATAATCTCTATTTTTGATAGAAGGTAGCATTTCCAATACTGCTTCATTAATAGGTCTTGCTCCTCTACTTCCACCAAAAATTAGGACCGAATGTTTCTCTTTATCTAATCCAACAGATTCTTTACCTAGAATACCATTTTTTCCTAATACTTCTGAACCTCTTGGGTTTCCGGTCAAGACTACCTTTTCTTTAGGGAAAAAGGTTGCACTTTCCGGGAAAGAAATAGCTACCTTATCCACATATTTACTTAAAAATTTATTGGTTAAACCCGGGATACTATTTTGCTCATGGATAATCGTTGGAATCTTTAGTTTATAAGCTGCATAAACAACAGGACCACAAACGTATCCACCAGTACCGATGACTATATCTGGATTAAATTGTTTTAGTATTTTTTTACTATCTCGAACTCCTTTAATAAACCGTACTACCGTTTTTATATTTTCAAATGATAATTTTCTTTTAAAGCCCGTAATATGAATCGTTTCAAAAGGGATATTTTCTCTCGGTACTATTTTACTTTCTAATCCTTCTTTCGTTCCAATATAAAGAACTTCGCAGTCAGGATGAAGTTTTTTAACTTCTCGAATAAATGATAATGCAGGATATATATGTCCACCGGTTCCTCCACCGCTAATAGCAATTTTCATTACTTTCACCTCTTACCTATATATACGCCAATGATTATGTCCAATGTAATGACATTACTGTAAACAATTCTACTATAAATCTAACGTTTATAATAGGGAAACAAGTACTTCAAACCAAACAATGAAAAAACTAGATATAAAACAAAAGCTAATTTGAATGTAAGGTAGTGTTCAAACCTTTCAGAAAGTCTCAAATAATTCATAAATTGACGACTAAAAAAGCAAAAAATCATCATTTTCCACAATTGGAAAATGATGATATATTTTGTTTTTAACATGACTTAATAACGAGAATATCGACTAATATTTAGCAATACACCGATAGCCATGAGCATTAAGGTGAGTGATGAACCTCCATAACTTAAAAAAGGTAATGTAATTCCCGTAACAGGCATTAAACCTGTGACCACTCCGATATTAATCATCACCTGTATAGCTACCATGGAAATAATCCCGGTTGCTAAAAAACTCCCAAATAAATCTTGGGCACCTAAAGCTACTCGAATTCCTCTCCATAATAATAATGCAAATAAAAGAAGTACAAACGAACCACCGATAAATCCTAATTCTTCTGCTAATATCGCAAAAATAAAATCCGTTTGGGGTTCAGGCAAATAGAAAAACTTTTGTCTACTTTGACCTAAACCTAAACCGAAAAGGCCACCTGGACCAATTGCATAAAGCGATTGTATAATTTGAAACCCGCTATTAAGAGGGTCTTCCCAAGGATCTAAAAACGAAGTAATCCTTTTTATACGATATGGTGCTGATAAAATAAGAGCAATAAATCCAGCTATACCTAATAAACCTAAAAAAACAAAATGTTTAATTCTTGCTCCTGCTACAAAAATCATAACAAGGCAGGTTCCTACCATTACCGTCCCTGTGCCTAAATCAGGTTGTAGCATAATCAAACCAAAAGCAGTGAATACTAATGTTAATGAAGGTAATAGGCCCTTTTTAAAAGAAGTAATATTCTTTTGATAAATGGATAAATATTTTGCAAGAAAAATAATCATCGCAAGCTTCATAAATTCTGACGGTTGTATCGAAAATGCGCCAACACCAATCCAACTTCTAGAACCATTTCGGACTGTTCCAATTCCTGGAATGAGCACGATTAATAACAAGATGAAACAAACAATAATTAACATTTTAGCCCAAGTACGCCATGTCCAATAATCAACATTCATAATAAAAAACATGGCAATAATTCCTACTCCAGCAAATAACATTTGTCGCTTTACAAAGTAAAAGGAATCATCGAATTTGTAATCCGCCCAAACCGCACTAGCACTATAAACCATAATTAATCCTATGGCTAATAAAGAAAGTGTGACTGTAATTAATATGAAGTCAGGTGCAGACTTTTTATTAGGCAAGAGAAACACCCCAAACATTTTATTGAGCCGAAAAAAAGCACGAGAAACTCATGCTTTTTTTTGCTCTGTGAGCCAAGCCCTTATTAAAGCTTATGCACAGCTTCAATAAAAATGTCACCACGAACTTCAAAAGTTTTATATTGATCCCAACTTGCACATGCCGGTGATAATAGGATGACATCTCCTTTTTCAGATAGTGAAAAAGCTAAAGGAACGGCTTTTTCAACATTATCGACACGTTTAATCGTTTCTATTCCTGCCATTGCACCTGCTTTCATTAATTTTTCTGCTGTTTGCCCAAAAGTTATGAGTGCTTTTACATTTTTTAGCGCTGGAATGAATTCGTCGAATTCAACACCTCGATCCAATCCTCCCGCTAGTAATATAACAGGCTCTTTAAAGGAAGATAAAGCCATTTTTGAAGCGAGAATATTAGTCGCTTTTGAATCGTTGTAAAATTTTCTACCGTCCACTTCTTTTACAAATTGGAGACGATGTTTCACCCCCGTAAATGAACTCAAAACAGAACATATAGCTTCGTTAGGAACATTTACTAGTTTAGCCGCACAAATTGCAGCTAAAATATTTTCCAAATTATGGTTCCCTGGTAAAGCAATTTCTTTTTGATGGATGACAGGTTCTCCATTGAAATAAACGATTCCGTCTTTTATACATGCTCCATTATCTAAAAATGTATGGACAGAAAATGGAATTATTGTTGCCCGAGACTGCTTAGCTCTTCTCAAACATTCATCTTGATCATAGTTTACAATAAAATAATCTGTTTCCTCTTGATTTTTCGTAATATTCAACTTTGCCTCAATATATGCTTCTCTATTTCCATGATAGTCTAAATGTGCTTCATATAAATTTGTTAATATAGCAATTTTCGGTTTAAATGATTGAATCCCCATTAATTGAAAGGAGGAAAGTTCAACAACAATTTTATCCGATGGTTTTACCAAAGGGGCTACCTCGGAAACGGGGGTTCCTATGTTCCCAGCAACGTATGAAGGAATTTCCCCCATTTTTAACATTTCATAAATCAATGTTGTCGTTGTAGTTTTACCATTCGTACCAGTAATCGCAATAAATTCAGCTTCACTAACTTTGTAAGCTAACTCTACTTCTGTAATGATCGGTATATTTCTCTTTATCGCTTCTTCAATCATTGGATTTGAATAAGGGATACCAGGATTTTTTACGATTAATTCAAAGCCATCATCTAACAATTCAATCGGGTGGTCACCACAGATCACTTTTATTCCATGTTGAAGCAATGTTTGTGCCTCTACATTCTCATGGATCGGTTTAAAATCGTTAACCGTAACAAAAGCTCCTAGTTTATGTAACAATAAAGCTGCGCTAAATCCGCTTCGTGCCAAACCAAGTACGAGTATTTTTTTATGTTGATAATCAGGTATTTTTTTCAATTAAAACCACACCTCTACGTAAATTCCCAATGCTGCAAATAATAAGCCTGTCGTCCAAAATGTCACCACTACTCGCCACTCGGACCATCCGAGTAATTCATAATGATGATGCAAAGGACTCATTCGAAAAATTCGTTTCCCTGTTAATTTAAACGATGCGACCTGTAATATAACGGATAATGTTTCAATAACAAAAACTCCACCAATAATAATTAAAAGCAGCTCTAATTTTGTCAAGATGGCGATTGCCGCAAATGCTCCACCTAAAGCTAACGATCCGGTATCTCCCATAAATACTTTTGCTGGGTGAGCATTGAACACTAAAAATCCTAAAACAGCTCCCACCGTAGCCACAGCAAAAATTGAAATTTCAAATTGGCTCATATTCCAAGCTAAAATTGCTAAAGCTCCAAAAGCAATGGCTGACGTTCCAGACACCAGCCCGTCTAAACCGTCTGTTAAATTGACGGCATTTGAAAAACCTACTAACCAAAAAATTAACAACAAAATATAAAAAGGACCTAAATCAAACGACATATCTGTAAACGGAATGGCAACTTCCGTTGAAAAACCATAGTGTTTAAACACTAAAAAGAAAACGATTGATATGACTAATTGACCAAATAACTTTTGCTTTGAAGTTAATCCTAAATTTCTTTTCATAACGACTTTTATAAAGTCATCCAAAAATCCTAATAAACCGAATCCCAATAATACAAATAATAGTAAATAAGTTTTCATCGTTGGTTCGGCAAATTTGTTCGTCATGATTAAGGTTGTGACTGTAATGGATAATAAAATCATTAATCCACCCATTGTCGGTGTGCCGGATTTTTTTTGGTGTGATTTTGGTCCTTCTTCACGAATACTTTGTCCAAATTTTAATCTTCTTAGAAAGGGAATAAAAATGGGAGAGGTTAAAACAGTTATTAAAAATCCCATTAATATTGTAAAAATGATCACTTGTTCGAGCACTGTCAGTCCCTCCCTTCATATGCTTCGAGTCATTTTCTAATCTTGTGCTCCAAAAGGTTATTAAATTTTTTGTCCTCTAATAAAAATGGTTACTTTAAGTTTTTTATAGCATTGGATGCTACTAAGCGATCATCAAATGATAATACTTGATCACCAATGATTTGATAAGTTTCATGTCCTTTTCCGGCAATTAAAACGACATCACCTTCGTTCGCATTCTCAATCGCGTAACGGATAGCTTCTTTTCTATCAGGTATGACCTTATATTTTTTCCCTTTTACTCCTTCTTCCATATCTTTAATGATTTGGATTGGATCTTCACTTCTCGGATTATCCGAAGTAAATACTGGATCTGTTGCAAATAAGC
The DNA here is from genome assembly GCF_057747715.1 of Bacillus sp. JST-5. Lineage (NCBI taxonomy): Bacteria > Bacillati > Bacillota > Bacilli > Caryophanales > Bacillaceae > Bacillus > Bacillus sp. JST-5. Next base: position 11,814 of record NZ_JBYLHW010000025.1, read on the forward strand.
AAGCAATCTCTGCCATTTTCGGCCTTTTTGTTTTATCTCTGTCTCCTCCACAACCAACAACGACAAAAATTCGATTTTTTGCAAGTTCTCGTACAGTTTTTAACACATTTTCTAATCCGTCAGGTGTATGTGCATAATCGACTATGACCGGAAACGGCTGATTTTCGTCGACAAGCTCGAATCTTCCCGCAACACCTTTAATGGTGGAAATCGCTTCTTTTATATCCGCTAGTGGTAGTTTTAACAACCATCCAACCGTTGCAGCGGCTAATAAATTATAAATATTAAACAAACCAATTAGTTTCGTTTCAATTCGTACGGTACCTAAAGGTGTAACTAAGTCAAAGCTAGAACCTTTTTGATTCATTTTTATATTTTCAGCTTTAATTTCTGCATCGTTTTTAATACCATATCGAATGACCGGAGCGGCTGTACATTTTGCAAAAAATTCCGAAGCTTCCTCATCGCTATTTAATACAGCAAATTTCTCACTATAACCATTATATGAATTACCTAACTGAGAAAATAACAAGCTTTTTGCTCTTTTATATTCTTCCATCGTTTTATGATAATCTAAATGATCTTGAGTTAAATTTGTAAAAACAGCGATATTAAAATCGGTCCCCCATACTCTTCCTTGATGTAAAGCATGTGACGAAACTTCCATAATAACGGAATCAACCTTTTTATTTACCATATCCTTAAACGTTTTCTGCAACGTTAAACTATCTGGCGTAGTATTTTTGGTTTCAAATGTTTCGTTATCAATTTTTGTATACATGGTGCCGATTAATCCAGTTTTTCTTCCAGCATATCGCAAAATGGCTTCTATAAAATGACTTGTTGAAGTTTTTCCGTTCGTACCCGTCACACCAATCACTGTCATTGAAGTTGAAGGGTGTTGGTAATAGGCAGAAGCTAATATAGCCATCGCTCGTTTTGAATCATTCACGATAATTTGCGGAACGTCTATATCAAGTTCATATTCACAAACAACAGCACTAGCCCCATTATTGACTGCATCTTTGGCAAAAAGATGACCGTCTACATTTTCACCTTTTATACAAAACCATAAACATCCTTCCTTTACTTGCTTATGATTTTGCTCTAAAGCAGTAATGGTAGGATTGCCTTCCCCTATCAACCGATAAAAAGGTAGATAGGATAATAATTGTTGGAGTTGCATTTCTTTCTCTCCTTTATTACAAAAAATTTAGCATTTAGGCCGATATAAGACAGAAATGCAATTATCATTTTACATGATTTAAAGAAAATTAGCTATTTAAAGTTTTAATTGGTAAACTAATAATTTGGATACATTTATACGATTGACTAAAAATTTTTTATACGAAAATTAGAGGCGACTTTTCTGTCGCCCCATAAGAAGTTATTCCAAATATACACGAATCGTAGACCCTTCTTTTACCTTCACTCCTGGATCTGGTGCTTGCTGAATCACTTTATCTCCTGAACCGCTAATGTCCAAGCGAAAGTTATACAACTGTTGTTGAAGTTCTTTTTTTGTAAGCCCAATCAAGTCTGGTACTTCTACCATGACAGGATCTAGCCAAGTTCTTTCCTTTTCTATTTGTTCCTTTCTAGGCTCTACCTCTAAAATCGGCAATACATCCTCTAAAATATTTCCTACGATAGGTGCCGCAACAACTCCACCAAATTGAATCGTATTTTTTGGATTATCAACGGCAACATAAACGACAATTTCTGGTTGATCTGCCGGGGCAAATCCAATAAAAGACACTATATGATTATTTTCTAAATATCGTCCGTCTTTCGCTTTTTGAGCAGTACCAGTTTTCCCACCGACACGATATGAATCAATATATGCTCCTTTACCAGAACCTTTGGCAACTACTGTTTCTAAAGCATAACGAATCTGTTTGCTCGTTTCTTCAGAAATCACCTTCCGCTTTGCAGTAGGCTGTTTTCTCATAATAACTTTTCCTGTTTTTGGGTCTTTAATTTCTTTTGCAACATAAGGTGTATATAATGTACCTCCATTTATAGCTGCAGAGACAGCCGCTACTTGTTGAATTGGAGTGACAGAAACCCCTTGTCCGAAAGACGTTGTAGCTAATTCCACAGGTCCTACACGTTCTAGATTAAATAATATGCCTTTTCCTTCTCCTTGTAGATCAATCCCTGTTTTCTCACCAAAACCAAAATCCTTAATATATTTAAATAACGTTTCTTTTCCTAGACGCTGTCCTAGTTCTACAAATCCCGGGTTACAAGAGTTTTGAACAACTTCTAAAAATGTTTGATGTCCATGCCCTCCTTTTTTCCAGCAATGTAGATGAGAGCCACTAACCTCAATATACCCAGGATCATTGAAATGTTCATGCTCTAAATCTACTTTCCCTTCTTCTAATGCTGCTGCTAAAGTAATGATTTTAAAAGTTGAACCGGGTTCATATGTGCTCCAAATTGGTAGATTACGATTATATATTTCTTGTGGAACATTTCGGAAATTTGCTGGATCGAAATTTGGTCGACTTGCCATAGCTAAAATTTCCCCTGAATTTGGATCCATCGCAATGGCAATGATTCCGTCTGGATTATATTTTGCTTCTGCTAAATCTAATTCTCTCTCTACAACCGTTTGGATTCTTGAATCAATCGTTAGCGTTAAATCTAATCCATCAACAGGTGGCTCGTAATCATCAGGCATATCTTCCATGCGTTGGCCTTTTGCAGTGGAATAAAATTGAACAGATCCTTTTTCCCCACTAAGTTCCTTATCATAATACAATTCAAGTCCCATTAAACCTTGATTATCTATACCTGCAAAGCCTAATACATGAGATAAATAGTTTCCAAACGGATAGTGTCTCTTCGAATCTTCAGCGATATATACTCCTTTTAAGTCTAATGAGCGCAATTCTTTTGCTTTTTCATGTGAAATTTTTCTCCCTTCTGGAATTCGTACAATCATCGTCTTTTTCGTAATTAATTCATACGCCTTCTCTTTAGACATATTTAATACATTCGCAAGTTTTTCTGCTGTTTCTTCCGGATTATCAACTTGTTTAGGGATAACATATACTGTCGGTGCACTAACGTTTGTTGCTAATGCTACCCCGTTTCTGTCTACAATTTCACCTCGCTTTGGTTCAAAAGGAATTTCCCTACTCCATGATTCTTTTGCTTTTTCGGTTAGGGAATCGCCCATAATGACTTGTACAAATGCAAGTCGAATATCAATGACAAAAAAAATAAGTATTCCAACGATTAAAGCAACTGCTAGTCGTTTTCTAACGGTTACTTGGGATACTCGCATATGTTGAACCTCCTTCTTCGGCTTGTTCAAATATATGCTTGTACACAAACTAGTAGAACTATAGACAATGGACTAATGAACTTATATTGGACATAGAATGATAATGACTTTAATAGTCCATTTTAAATTTATGAATAGGAAATAAAAAAATCATTATTTCCCATAAAGGAAAATAATGATTTCGATAAAAAGTAGATTGGAAAGTCACATTCATTCTATACTTTTAATGCTCTGGCTATTTTATTATGAAAATCGTTTTTTACTTGTGATTATTTCATAAGGATGTGCCACCATGTATTCCAATCATTTTATATAATGACAAACATTTATGGAGAATCGTTTTTCTTTTCTTTTTGATTTTTCTTTTCTTTTTTCTTTTTGACAATCGACTGTGGTGTATCAAGTTTTACGGTTAAAGCATCTCCTTTTTTCACAGCTTTATTCGGAGAAATACTCTGGGCTTTGACAAAACCGGATCCTTCTACGGTTAAGTTCAAATCTGATACTGCCACAAATTTCATAACATCACGTAGAGACCATCCGCTCATATCAGGCGCAGTTAATTCCCCATTAGTTTTTATCAGAACTTTTTCTCCTTCTAAAATAACCTCTCCTTTCATTGGATAGGTTTCAGTCACTTTGTTTCCATTACCAATGACGATTGGGGTTAATCCAATTTTTTCTAATTCTTGTTGGGCTACATCGACCATTTTCCCTTGTAAATCAGGAATTGGTAGTGATTTAATTGTCTCTATTTTTTGCGGTTCGATATTTAAATATTTTAAACTATTTTCCATTACCGGATTGAAGATAAGAGAAACAGGTACAGATCCACCTTCATATTTCTCCTCATCTAAGTCAGGCTGTTGAACGGCAACATAAACAATTAGCTTTGGATCTTCTTTTGGCGCCGTCCCTAGAAATGAGAAGATATAGTTATCATGCCCTGTTAAATAAGCTTTTCCCGGATTAGGGTCAGGAATTTGCGCTGTTCCTGTTTTACCAGCAACAGAGTATCCGTTAATTTGAAAGTTCACTCCTGTCCCATCTTTAACAGTCTCTTCCAATACGTCTAATACTTGTTTTGCTGTATCAGCAGAAACCGGTTGTCCTATGATTTCTGATTTAAATTTTTTAACGACATTTCCATCATTGTCTTCAATCCGATCGACAACATGTGGTTTTATCATTTTTCCTTGATTTGTTATTGCTGTCATTGCTTGAACTAATTGTAAAGGAGTAACCGTCGTTCCTTGTCCAAAACTGGTAGTAACCTTCTCAATTGGCCAAGTATATTTTATCTCCCCAGTTGCCTCATTTTGTAAACCTATATTTGTTTTCTGCCCAAATTTAAAGGAATCTAAATACTTTCTGAATGTGTCTGCCCCCATTAATTCTAATAAATAAGCTACGGCAACGTTTGAAGATTTTTTAATCCCTTCTAAATATGTAATTTCTCCCCATCCACTGTAGTTATGATCGTGTATACTTTGACCTAATACCGTATACTTTCCGGATTGAAAAGTGGCATTTGGGTTAAATACTCCCTCCTCAATAGCCGCAGCAAGCGTAAAAACTTTCATGGTAGATCCAGGTTCAAAAGAAGTTTCTACAACTTCATTATGCCAAGATTGCTCAATTCCTTCTCTTGTACTTGGATGAAAGGTTGGACGTTGGGTCATTGCTAATATTTCACCGGTTTTCGCATCTGCTACCAGTGCCATAATTTTTTTCGGTTTATATGCTTCATCCACTTTACTAACAGCATCTTCTAAAAATGTTTGAATTTTTTTATCAATCGTTAAATATAAATTGTTTCCGTTTTTTGGCGGATAAACTTTTTCATCTTTTCCAGGAAGTAAATAACCCCAGAAATCACTTTCATACACAACTTTTCCATCCGTTTCAGCTAAATATTGATCAAATAATTGTTCTATCCCAAGTTTTCCAACTGATGATGACCCATTTTCAGGATTTTCTTCATGATCTACAAATCCGATTAAATGGGAAGCAAAAATACCGTTCGGGTAAAATCGTTTGGATTCACGAATAAATGTGATTCCTGGCAATTCCAATTTTTCAATTTCGTTTTTTGTTTGATGGGTTATATTACTACCAGCCGATTGAAATTCTACTTGAAAAAGATTTTCCTTTATTCCATTTTCTATGATGCTTAAAATCTCTGATTCTTTCATTTGAATATATTTCGATAATTTTTGAGCTGTCAGTTTAGGATCCACGACGTGTTTCGGTTTTTTAGGGTCAGTTGTCACCTCTGGATTTAAAATCGCCACTAATTTATAGCTATCCGTATCTTCGGCGATCACTTCCCCGTTCCTGTCAAAAATAGTTCCTCTTTTCCCTTCAATTTTCGATTCTTTTGTATACTTTTGTTCAGCTTTCGCTGCCAATACTTCTCCTTCAATTTCACCTGAAGTTTGAATTGTTAAAAATCGATACGTTAATATAAAAAAGAGCAGACTAAATATGAAAAATAATATAGCCGCTCCTACATTCATATTTGATTTTTTAATTTTCATGGGTGCACAACCTTTACGTTATTTTCATTCATTGTAAACCCATTTTCTAAAGCCTTTTTATAAATACGCTCGAACGTGCTTAATTCGTCCACTTGATCTTCTAAATCTGTAACGACACGTGATTGATTTTCAATCGATTGTTTCATATTATGAATGTTTTTATTAACATCATAAATCGTTGCTTGATTAGATATGATTTTAACCGATAAAATGGAAACCATTAATACGAAGAGAATTGCTAACACCTTTTCTCCACGTGAGATACGATATCTTTTGACGGATGGTGTTTCAGGACGTTGTATTGGTTGATAGCCTTGTTGTTCTTGTTGAAGTTTTCTAGCTAAATTACTCATCATCCAATTCCTCCTCTCCTATTACTTTCTCTTTTCTGCTATTCTTAATTTGGCTGATCTTGCACGATTGTTTTCCTCTATTTCTTCTTCACTTGGCACAATCGGTTTTCGATTGACTAGTTTTAATACCGGTTCATATTGTTCAGGAATAATAGGGAGCCCATGTGGTAAATCGGGTAGCTCACTATATTCTTTAAATATATTTTTACAAATTCTATCTTCCAAAGAATGAAACGTTATGACAGAAACCCTTCCATCTTTCTTTAGCAATTCGATCGCTTGATGGAGGGATTGTTCAAACGCACTTAATTCATCGTTTACGGCAATTCGTATCGCTTGGAATATTCGTTTTGCTGGATGTCCACCTTTACGTCTCGCAGGTGCCGGGATTGCTTCTTTAATAATCTCCACAAGTTCTCCAGTCGTTTCAATTTTCTTTTTCTCTCTTTCTCTTTCAATGGCCCTTGCGATTTGTTTGGAAAACTTTTCTTCCCCATATTGGAAAAAGATTTTCACCAATTTTTCGTATGGCCATTCGTTGACAATGTGGAAAGCACTTAACATGGAATCTCGATCCATCCTCATGTCTAAAGGAGCGTCATTGTGGTAACTGAAGCCTCTTTCAGGGACATCTAATTGCGGAGAAGATACACCAAGGTCATATAAAATTCCGTCAACTTCGTAAACTCCTCTTTTATGCAATTCTTCTTTTATATTTCTAAAATTACTTTTAATAATTTCTAATTGATTACCAAAACGAGCCAGTTTTTCTTTTGCATACAAAATCGCTTGGTCATCTTGATCAAAGGCAAATAATTTCCCATTATCAGATAAACGGTTTAAAATTTCTTCGCTATGACCAGCTCCCCCTAGCGTACAATCGACATATATGCCATTTGGTCTAATATTCAGTCCATCAACCGCTTCTTTTAATAAAACAGTTTTATGATTAAACATGGGGAAATCCACCTTCTTCTCAATGATTCCTAGTTGTTTCGGTATTTATTTGATACAAAATGGGTATTATATCCCCACATATCTTTAATAGTTTTTCTATTAAATATCAAATCCAATCATATTTTCAGCAATTTCTGCAAATGATTCTTCAGATTGTGCAAAGAAGTCTTCCCATAAAGGCTTACTCCATATTTCAATTCGGTTTGATACACCGACGATCACACATTCTTTTTCTAACTTTCCATACTCTAAAAGCGTAGAGGGAATATTGATTCTTCCTTGTTTATCTAATTCGCATTCCGTCGCTCCTGAAAAGAAGAAACGGGTAAATGCACGGGCATCTTTTTTAGTTAATGGGAGGGCCTTTAATTTTTCTTCAAGTTGTTTCCATTCATCCATCGGGTAACCAAATAAACATTGATCAAGTCCACGAGTCAATACAAAAGACTCACCAAGTCCTTCTCGGAACTTAGCAGGTACTATTAAACGTCCTTTTGTATCAATGTTATGATGGTATTCCCCCATGAACATGCCCATTACCCCCACTTCATATCACAAATGTACCACATTCCCCCACTTTCTACCACATCTTTTTTAATATTTTCTTTAAAAATTAAAAAATCCCTTCATTAATTAAAAAAAAATTAATCAATAAATAAAAAAACTCCGTAATCGTTAGACTTAACAATTACGGAGTAAAACCAATTTATTTTACAATTTAACGACATAGTGATGGCCATTATATTCAAATGGCATCATCATTAAATCGTGAATAATTGACTCACCATATTTATTAATATAATAAAAGACATTCCATACACGTTCTTGCCATGAGTTCAGTGGTTTAATTGAATGTTGAATTCGATCAAATCGTTGAAGAGCTACTTTGTTCTTCAACTTAATTGAATCCTCCACTTTTTTCTTTAAATAATCAATTTGGCTAGTAACAAACTCCAAATTTTTTTTGACAACTCCATTTAAACCTCGATCAAAGGAATATACTTCTTCCACAATCGATTGATAAATATCGATCATTTCTTTACGTTTGTTTTCGATAAACATATCAAGTTCTTCACTTTTTAATGATTGGAAAAATTCACTTTTCTTTTTCATCGTTCCTTCTATTAATGTCTCTTCCACTGAAAGACCAATTTCATTCATTAGTGATTCAATATTTCTTTCAAGCAAGGTAATATTGATTCTAGGTACGACTGGCGGTATTTTCATCCCAAAAAGTTCAAACGCATCTTTTAACTCAGCCCAATAAGACATTTCACCAGGTCCGGCAATAAAAGCTAGCGTCGGAAAGAGCATCTCTTGCATGATTGGTCTTGTAACAACGTTATTGCTGAATTTTTCCGGATGAGTGTGGATCTCTTTTAATATTTCTTCTTTTGTAAAAGAAACCCCTTTGCCTATATACATATCATTTTTTGCATCATAATGTAGTAATACTCGTTCATCTAAGTGTTCATAAAATAGTTGAATACTACTTGGATCCGATTCAATTGTTGTTGGGTATCCCTTTGAAGATAAAGCTTTTTGCCTTAAAAGTAATTTTTCTGTAATCGTTATACTTTTCTCAAATATCTCTGCAAAATACGGTTCTTCTATTTGTCTTAACTGTGGGTGGGCAGAATCAATCATGAGCAAACCGTACTTTTCAAAAAAGTAATGAATAATATGAGCAAAGAAATCAGTAAACGTTTCACTTTCATTAATTTTATTTTTTAACAACTGGAGGACGTTATTTGTATATTTAGTCTCTCCATAACTCTCAAATACAGATTCAACCCATTCTATTAATTTTTCTTGTTCAAGATTAATTTTTGAAACCATCTTTTTCTCTGTGAAAATAGTAGGTCTAAAAGATTTTTTCATCACTTTTTCATTTTCAAGCACATAAACGTGATTGACTTCGTGTAAGTCATGATCTTCTCCGGCAATCCAAAAAATTGGGACAACAGGAACCCCCAATTCTTTCTCTTTTTCTATTGCCAACTGAATAGTAGAAATAATTTTATGTATCGTATATAGTGGTCCGGTAAGCAGGCCGGCTTGTTGTCCACTAATGACAACTACACTATCTTCTCTTTTTAATTTTTCAATAGAACGGTACGTATTCTCTGTTAAAGGAAAACGACTCATATAGGTTAATATATGATTAGCCAATTCCTTTCTAGGATACTCTCTATTCTGAATATCCTCTAACCGATGAATAAAAGCTTCCTTCTTACGAAAATCGTAATGATAAAAAGCCGTATTTCGTCCGTTAATATAATCTCGGACCATTTCATTACCGCTCTGAATTGGTATGCAATTAATTTCCATCAGAAGTTCTTCCTTTCCAAAGGGAGTATCTCATATGAGTATAGCACCCATTGACAATAAAAGAAAAATGATTGATTCCTTTAAGAAAAAATAAACTGTATGCCCCTGTTAAATATTCCGTAAGCAATGAGAATGATATAGGCTGCAAAAAAAACGAAAAAACATAACCTCCAAAATCCGTTGAAAACTTTTTTATAATCAAAAATGCCTGTTTCTTTCCAAAATAACCATCCAAATACGCCTGCCATAAGGAATAAAATTGTTAATAGTAAAAGAAACGATGATTTCCCCCATATAGTAAAGATGAGGAAATGGACAGAAATGATAAAGAAAAATGTTGAAATATTAATCGACCACCGGACGGAACGTTTATGATTACCGGTTGTCTTTTTTATTATTAAAAAAATGGTGAAATAAACTAGGAGAGGTACGGCAATATAAAGGGAAACAATGGCTGTCATTAGTTTAGTCAACATTGTTCCCTCCACTCTTTTCCATTCCTTTTACAGCATGGTATAAAAACTGTAAAACAGGCGTATCTTTTCGCTTCTGGTTCGCTACATGTAGTAAATATCCGACGATGGCATCAATTTCTGTTTTTCGATTTTCTTGAACGTCCTTTAACATAGACGAAACATTTTCTCCCGTATTGTTACACACCTTCATAACTTGTTCAATAATTTCATCTCGATTCGAGAATTCTAATACGTTACATATTTCATTCATAACGCTTTTTAGAAGTTTAAAATAGTAAGGATTTTCAATTAGTTCTCCGTTTTTAGCTTTTAATACCGTCGTTAAAGGATTAATAGATACATTGATGGCCAATTTTTGATATAACATTTCTTGATAGTTTGGATGAATAATGAAAGGAAAATAATCCGTCTGTAAGTGCGGTAAGAATTTTTGCAGGGCTTCTTCCTTTCCGCGGAAAACCGCTAATTTTATTTCTCCAATCCCTGTATGTTTGACAGTATAATCATTAAGTTTCATTGCCCCATGTTCAACAGTGCCTACCCAAATATTTTTATGAGGTAATGATTCTAAATAAGAAAGATGTCCCATTCCATTTTGTACAAATAATAGCGGGATATTTTCAGGACTTTGTTGAATGAAAGAAATCATTTCTGGAAGATGGTATTGTTTAACTGTAAAAATAAAGAGATCTTCGTACAAATATTGCGAGCTTGAAACACTAGTAACCCGAATCTGCTCCGAGATTTCATTTTTTAATAGTGTGATATGATGAAGGTTAATGGAGTCAGCCTGATTTTTCGTCCTGCAATAAATGGTAACTTCATGATTTTTTCCTAAATAGGCTGCAAAAAGTAACCCAATTGCCCCTCCACCTACAATTCCAATTTTCATAAAAGACCCCTCTATCCAACGAACAACCGTTTTATTTATATATTAACAAAATTTTCATATGTTCAAAACATATATGATAAATGGAAGAACGGAAAAAAAGATTATTATTTATTTGCTCATGAGATCTTATTTGTCTCATAAAGAATCTCCCAAAAAAAATCCCCATAAACGGGGATTAAACAGGATAAACCGGATGTTTTCGAACGCTAAATATCATATCTTTAGACTCATATAATTTCAATCGTTCCGATAAAACTGAGCGAAGTTCTGATGGTTGAACAATATCATCTATAATTAGTTCAGACGCTAATTTATAAATGTCAATATGTTGCTTATATTCATTTTGTTTTTCCATGATGAATGCCAATTTTTCCTTTGGATCTTTGATTTCATTAATTTTATTTGAGTACACAGCATTTACAGCAGCTTCAGGACCCATAACCGCAATTTGGGCTGTTGGCAACGCAATGCAACAATCTGGTTCAAATGCAGGGCCAGCCATTGCATAAAGTCCTGCCCCATATGCTTTACGTACAATAACCGAAATTTTTGGAACTGTAGCCGAACTCATGGCAGCAATTAGTTTCGCTCCATGACGAATAATTCCTTCTCTTTCCACTTTTGTTCCGATCATGAAGCCTGGAACATCAGCTAAGAAAAGTAATGGGATATGGAAAGCATCACAAAGCTGGATAAATTTTGCCCCTTTATCTGCTGAATCAACGAATAATACTCCACCTTTGACTTTAGGTTGATTGGCGATAATCCCTACAACACGTCCATCGATTCTTGCCAACCCTGTAATTAATTCTGGGGCAAACAATTTTTTCACTTCAAAAAAGCTTCCCTCATCAATAATGGCATTAATACACTCATACATATCAAAGGGTGCATTTTGATTGATTGGAATAATATCTTCTAGAGGCTTTGTTGAAACTGGAGGCAAACTTTTTTCCATTTTTGGTTTTTCTTTAAAGCTTTGAGGAAAATAAGTGATATATCGTCTCGCACCTTCAATCGCTTCTTCTTCACTTTTGACGAGAACATCTCCACACCCACTAATTGTGCAATGCATTCGTGCACCGCCCATTTCCTCAAGTGTTACTTTTTCTCCAATGACTTTTTCCGCCATTCGAGGAGAACCTAAATACATAGATGCATTGCCTTCTACCATAAAAACAATGTCACAAAAAGCTGGAATATAAGCACCACCAGCAGCCGACGGCCCAAACAATAAACAAATTTGCGGGACCATTCCCGATAACTTTACTTGATTATAAAAAATTCTTCCTGCCCCACGTCGATTAGGGAACATCTCTAATTGATCAGTAATTCGAGCTCCAGCAGAATCTACTAAGTATAAGATTGGGACTTTTAGCTTTTCAGCCGTTTCTTGAATCCGTATAATTTTTTCTACTGTCCTTGCTCCCCATGAGCCTGCTTTTACCGTTGAATCATTCGCCATTACACAAACGGTTCGTCCATGAATTTTTCCAATCGCAGTAACAACTCCATCTGCCGGTAAATCTTCAGCCATAAAATTTGCAAATAATCCATCTTCTTGATAAATACCATCATCAAAAAGTAATTTTAAACGGTCTCGTACAAACAATTTATTTTGAGATGCTAGCTTATCGTGGTATTTTTGATGACCACCTTTATATACTTTATTTTTATTTTCTACATACGTATTTGATAAATCTTTAAGATTCGTCAAGGTGCACTCCTCCAATCTAAAAGTTGTTCAATGAAGAAAGGCGGATTGCTCCACCCTATTACTCTAAAACTATTAAAACATCCCCTTCATTTACAAATTCTCCCGGTGAAACACGAATTTCTTTTACAACCCCATTTACTTGGCTTTCAATTGGGATTTCCATTTTCATTGATTCAAGCATGACAACTACCTTTCCAGCTTCTACTGTTTCACCTTCAGACACAACAACGTTCAAAATTGTTCCTGCCATTGATGAGACGATTTCTTTCATGTTTTAATCCTCCTTTAATGTATCTATTCCTATCTACTTTTTTATGATTTTTAAAAGATTTGTATTATAGTTTCCTTGAATGAAGGAATCATTTTGAAATAGTTGAATAAATAATGGGATATTGGTCTTGATTCCCCTAATTTCTGTTTCTTTGAAAAATTTTTCTCCCTTTTGTAAACATTCCTTTCTGTTTTTGCCATGGACAATAATTTTAGCGATTAATGGATCATAAAAGGGTGTAACAGTATTCCCTTCATCATAACCGCTATCAATTCGAATTCCATCTACATTTCCCCATTTCAATTGTTGAATAATCCCGGGTGAAGGATAGAAATTGCTTGGGTCTTCAGCATAAATCCGAAACTCCATCGAATGACCATTGGCCGTTAGTTCGCTGTTCGTAATTGGAAGAGGTAGTCCATTGGCAATGTTTATTTGCCATTCGACTAAATCTAATCCCGTTATGCACTCGGTAACTGGATGTTCAACCTGCAAGCGTGTATTCATCTCAAGGAAATAAAAATGATTGTGTTCATCTAATATAAATTCAACGGTCCCAGCATTCACATAAGACACGGCATTAGCTGCTTTAATCGCTGCTTCATACATTTTTTCTCTCGTTTTCTCACCTAAAAATGGGCTTTGTGCTTCTTCAATTACTTTTTGATTTCTACGTTGCACGGAACAATCTCTTTCAAATAAATGAATACAATTCCCATGATGGTCCCCAAAAATTTGCACTTCAATATGTCGGGCATTTTTTATGTATTTCTCAATAAATAATGAATCATTACCAAAATATGCTTTCGCTTTTGACTTTACAGAAGTAAAAGCTGTTTCCAGCTCTTCATCGTTATGAACAAGAGCCATACCTACTCCACCACCGCCAGAACTGGCTTTCAACATAACCGGATAGCCAATTTCATTAGAGATTTTCATCGCTTCACGAACATCATTACTCTCTATTTCTGCACCAGGTACAACCGGAACATTCGCCTTCATCATTGTTCTTCTAGCGGCAATTTTATCTCCCATTAAAGCGATCGTTTCATGATTGGGACCAATGAATATAATTTGAGATTCCTTAACTTTTTTAGCAAATTCACTGTTTTCCGATAATAACCCATATCCGGGGTGAATTCCGTCTACTTGTTCCTTTTTAGCAATTTCTAAAATTTTATCCATATTTAGGTAAGATTTACTGACTGGTGCATCTCCTATTTCGTAAGCAACGGTAGCTTCTTTTACATAAGGTAAATCTTTATCTGCTTTGGAATAAACAGCAACCGTTTCTATGTTTAATTTTTGACAAGTTCGAATAATTCTCCTTGCTATTTCTCCTCTGTTGGCAATCAGTATTTTTTTCATGTTTAGCTCCTTTCTTTCCTAACAGCTTAGGAGAAAAAATGAAGATAAATGACAAAATTCTAAAAAATGACTAAATTATTTATTTCGACTATTTTCGGAAAATTCCTTCTGTAAAATGAAAACGCTTTCTATATTTTCGATTTTCATATATAGAGAGTGTATCCATTTTGCTAAATCGAACAAATGAATAAACTAGCTAAGTCTTGTTACATTTTTTTAGGATTCTCAAACAATTAAGCTCTGAATAACCTAATAATCTTTTCATAGCATCAAAAATGGAAAAGATCCCTGTCAGAAATGTCATAAATTAAGCGACAAGTCTAACAGGGATTTCCCACTATTTTCTTACTTTTTCTAAATTTCCGTTGGAATCCATTTGAAGCGTTACTTTTGAATGATCTTCTTCCATAATTGCCATTTTTCTAGCTTTTTCCATTATCGCAAGTAATGCATGGTAGTCTTCTTTTAATGAATGATTTTCTTCCTTTAATTTTTTATTTTCTTTTTCCAACTCTGCTAATTTCTCATTTAATTTTGCAACTTTTTGCTGAATAAGTTGCTCTTCATTTTTTTGATAGTTTTGTAAAAATTCGATGCAATCGCTTAAAGATTGAATCGATGCATTGGAAGATGAAGATTTTTTAACAGATGATTCTAAAAGGTATGATTGACTTTTCTTCAATTCTTTTCGTTGTCTTTTCGCCAACTCAATTCCTGATTTATACTGTTTTCTTACAAACGAATTCCAGCGAAATCCACATGCAGCAGGTGTTCGATTTAATTTTTTTCCTACTTCTTCAAAGGCTAATAGTTGTGTACTTCCTTCTCGAATATGTCTTAATACAACTTCAGCCAGAAATAAATCTTCATCTTTTGTCCAAGCATCTTGACGTACCGTGGACATAACTATCCCTCCTAGTGCGTTTTATCATCAATATATGCAGCTACTAGAAAAGATAGACTATGATTAATTCTATTAAGCTTGTTTTCTTGCATAAAAAATAATCATCTAACTTTTATTTAAAAATTGATTCACGATTCGAAGATGTTCTTCCTCTGCCCAAAGTTTAGAGCAGTTTTTTGCTTCTTTAATCATTCTTTCTTTCAACGAATTTTGTTCCCATTTTTCAATAAGCAATTGTTTATATGATGAAATAACATTTGTAGAAAGCTCTATGTAAGGCTGAATAAAAGAAATACAAGCCTCGATTGGATCATGATCAAATAATTTTTGAAGAAAACCGATCTTTAATAATTCGCTTGCTTTATATCGTTTTGCACTTAACAATAATTGCATCGCTTTTTCTTGTGGCAATTTTTCCAATAAAATAGATCCACCGCCCCATCCAGTAGTGATCGCCAACTTTCCTTGAATAAAGCCTAATTCAGTGGATGTATTAGCTATTCGGAAATCACATGCAGTAGCCATCTCACATCCACCTCCTACTGCTTTTCCATTGATTAATGCCACCGTCAATTTTTTACAAGTAAGAAGCTTGTATAATATATTCATCATTTTTTCTAACATCTCAAATGCGTCATCTTCTTTTTGAAGACGGTGAAATTCAGCTAAATCTCCTCCAGAACAAAAAGCTTTTGTCCCTTTTCCTGTAATGACTAACGCTTTAATATCTTCCTCCACATTAGCTTGTTCGATGGCTTGTTCGAGTCTATTCATCACTTCAAAGTTAATTGCATTTCTTACATCTTCTCTTTCAATTGTAAATAGCAGAATTCCTTTTTCTATTTTTTTTATAGAAGCTGTCAATCATGTCCACTCCTCTATTGGTCTAATCACTTTACTACTAAGTATATAAGATTATGACATAAACGAAAATGCTCCCCTAAAAGTAGTCAGATATTTCATCTGTCCACTTTAAGGGGAGCATTAAAGGATTATTTGTTAACAACAGTTTTTCCTTTGTAAGTTCCGCATGATTTACATACACGGTGAGCGAGTTTCATTTCGCCGCAATTTGGGCATTCTACCATACCTGGAACTTGCAATTTGAAATGAGTACGACGTAGACGTTTTTTCATTTTAGAAGTTCGTCTGAAAGGTACAGCCATTGTTCCCACCTCCTTACAGCGTGACGGCAAGTAAATTGTTTATTTTTTATCTTCATTAAAGAAGTTAGCTAAACCTGCCAATCGGGGATCGATTTTGTCTTTGTTTATTTCTTTTTCTTCAATAAGTTCCCAACCTTTTCCCGATTGGGTCATTGTTGGCTTGTTAAGTACATCTTCACTATACACTTGCATCGGTATTTCAAGCAAGACAATTTCTTCAATAATCGGTTTTAAATCGATGACATCTCCTTGAATAGGATGCAGTTCTTCATCCTCTGATTCAAATTCATAATCCGATGCTTGAAACAAAAACGTTTCTTTCGTATGAATATCAATTGGATATTTTACATCCTCTAACGTTCTCGAACAAGGAAGTATCATTTCACCCGTAATGTGGAGGTGAAATGTGGCACGATTGGATCCGATATCAACTCTACCTTTTATATGAATCGGAGATATAGAACGAATTTGAGGATCCCTCATTTTCAGTTGTTCCATATCAATCGTTTCATCGATTTCAATACCCTTGTTCTGAAATTTTTTTAATTGAACAATAGACCATTTCAAAATAGATCACCCCAAGGCAACAAAGGTAATTATATATCCTCACGTATAGTTTTGTCAATATTTTTTCTTTACACAAAAGAAGTGGTATTATTATCATTGTCAACGGAATTGTATTATTTGATACATGAAAGAGACGTATATATCTTTTATATAGTAGGTGATTGGATGAAAAGTGCGGGGATCGTTGTAGAATATAACCCATTCCACAATGGACATGCGTATCATTTACAAAAAACTAAAGAAATAACAAATGCAGATATCATAATAGCAGTGATGAGCGGAAATTTTTTACAACGAGGAGAACCAGCGCTTGTTTCAAAGTTTTGTCGAACAAAAATGGCTTTGTTGGCTGGTGTTGATATAGTTGTCGAACTTCCATATCCATATGCAACTCAAAAAGCAGAAATTTTTTCAAACGGTGCCGTTTCCATACTAGGAGCTTTAGGGTGTGAATCTATTTGCTTTGGTTCTGAATCAGGAGATGAAAATGCGTTTTTAGAAACCATTCAATTCATGTTAGAAAATGAAGAAATATTTAATGATAAGGTAAAAAAATTTATAAAAGAAGGTTATAGCTACCCAAAATCTACATCGTTAGCTTTTGAAGCACTTAAACCACCTTCTCAAACAATAGACCTTTCCAAACCAAATAACATATTAGGTTATCACTATTTAAAAGCAATCCAAGACCAACAATTACAAATGAAAGCCTATACAGTTCAACGTAAAAATGCCAATTATCACGACGAAAATTTTTCGTCAGCAACGATAGCCAGTGCAACTAGTATTCGCAAAGCATTGTTTGAAGAAAAATCTCTAACAAAAATACAACAATATGTTCCTAATACAACGACTGA
The DNA here is from genome assembly GCF_057747715.1 of Bacillus sp. JST-5. Taxonomy (NCBI): domain Bacteria; kingdom Bacillati; phylum Bacillota; class Bacilli; order Caryophanales; family Bacillaceae; genus Bacillus; species Bacillus sp. JST-5. The sequence continues at coordinate 29,511 of NZ_JBYLHW010000025.1, forward strand.
AGAGTTGAAACAGTTTTATCAAAAGTATCAATCATTCGTTTATTGGGAAAATTTTTGGCCATTTTTAAAATATCGGTTATTAAACAGCTCTCCTGAAGAATTAAGGAATATTTATGAAGTTGAAGAAGGGCTAGAATATCGATTAATTTCCTGCGCAAAAGAAAGTGAAACGTTTTACGGGTTTATGAAACTATTGAAAACGAAAAGATATACGTGGACAAGACTCCAGCGAGCATGCTTACATATACTTACGAACACAAAAAAAGAGGAAATGAAAAAGGCGGGAATGAAGGCTGAATATATTCGATTGTTAGGGATGAGCCAAAAAGGTAGAAAATATTTAAATCAAGTGAAAGACGATGTATCAATTCCAATCATCTCAAAAATATCTTCTTACAATAAAGATCTCATCCATCTTGATATTAAAGCATCAAATGTGTATTCGTTAGGTCTACCATCCCATTCAAGTCAAAAACATTTATTAGATGAGTATCGGACCCCGCCAATAATGATTTGATTATCCTTATGTTAAGAATACAAAAAAGACTTGAGTCTAAAAGAATATCAAACTCAAGTCTTTTAACTTTATTGCTTCAAATATGAAGGTCATTTTTTTAGGATAGAACTATTAACATGATCTATTTTGCTTTAAGATTTTTTAAATATTCAATAGCATCTTCAAATGTATCGACAGGAACAATTTTCATTTTCGTATCAATGTCCTTCGCTGTTTTAACTGCCGCTCGATAATTTGAATCGGCACTTCCATTTTCATTAGGGGCAAAGAATATTTCAGCGCCCGCTTTGTGAGCAGCAACTACTTTTTGTTCAATTCCTCCAATTCTTCCAATTGTACCATCTTCAGAAATCGTACCTGTGCCGGCAATTTTATAACCTTTTGTAATATCTTCTTGAATTAATTGATTATATATTTCTAATGAGAACATAAATCCAGCAGACGGACCACCAATATCATCGGTTTTTATAGTTACTTTAGGATCAGTTTCCACTTCTTTATCTTCTACTAAAGCGATACCGATTCCTGGTTTATTCGTCTCTGGCAAAATATCTATTTTGATTTCCGTTTTCTGTTTGACACCATCACGTTCAAAATGAACGGTAATCGTATCTCCATTCGATTTAGCTTGGACATATTGTATAAATGATTCCGATGTCTCTAAGACCTCATCATCAATTTGAAAAATTCGATCTCCCGGTTTTAATTTTCCATCGGCTGGTAAACCTTCAATAACATTTAATACATAAATGCCGTTATTTTTAACGTCATATGACTTGTTCGCATATTTAAATGCCACTTGCAAAGCGTTTTCTTGTGAATTCTCCATATAGTACAGCTGTCTAATATTATATTCTTCGTCCGTCTCATCCTCAGCTTTAACTGCAGAAATCGGGTGCAATTCGTAATATTTATTGAATTTGGAAAGCAAATAAAAAATAATATTTGCCTTTCCCATGCGCACGGTTGTTAACATAAATGCTCCATCTTCGTCGTATCCATCTTGAACGTCAATTAATTCATCAAGTTCTTTCGCCATTCCCGGTCTTGAAACGTAATATGGTAATGTATAAAACGAAGAAAAACATACAATCAGTGCAAAAATTAATAAGATAATAGTTGATTTTCTCTTTATCACATTGCTTGCCCCTTCCAATTTGCAATCAGTTCTATTAATTTATTTACGTTCCTTTTTGCCTCTTCTTCTCCAGCTTTTATAATTTCTTCAATGTTTGTAAAAGCACGAGAGCTGTACATAGAAACATTGGGTGTCAATAATATGTCTGGATTAAGTTTTCGACTCTCCATCAATTCTGCTTGCATAATATCAAGACTTTGTAAGATTACATCAAATATAGAGGATATTTCATTATTCTCTTTAAATGTTGATACATCAGAAGCGATAATGATATCCGCTCCCATTTCTCTTACAACAGAAACAGGAACTCGATCTACAACTCCCCCATCAACTAATAATCTTCCTCTATAGGTAACGGGAACAAATATCCCTGGAATTGAAATGCTTGCACGGACAGCATCACTGACAGGTCCATCTTTAAATACAACCTTCTGACCTGTTTTTAAATCCGTAGCTACAATTGCTGTTGGAATATTCAATTGTTCAATATTTTTATTATACGTAAATAATCTTATAAAATCTTTAATTCGATTTCCAATGATGAAACCCTGTTTTGGAACAGTTAAATCTAAAAAAAACTTTTTCCTAAATGCAATAGATAATCTGTACAAATCTTCTACACTTTGTCCAGCTGCATATAAAGCGGCAACTAATGCACCCATACTGCTGCCAGCAATATAGTCAACGGGGATATGATGATCATTTAATACTTTTAAAATTCCTAAATGCGCAAATCCTCTTGCACCTCCGGAACCTAATGCCAACCCGATTTTTGGCTTCTCCATAATTAGCCACCTCTTTGATTAAATATATATAAAATTTATGGTCTAAAAAAAATTATATGAGTATATAGTTTGATAGGAGGACAAGTCACAACAAAAGAGAATTTTACTTAAGCTATTTTATTGATAGTTACTTCTGTATTTCCTTTCAATGTCGGTTTTATAAAATACGAAAACAATGCTTAACTGTCTATCATAAGGTTGTCTTTATCAACATATTAGTATAAAGATCCGATTTTGCTTGCCTGCTAAAGGAGAGGATTCTACATTGCGATCCAAATTAAAAACCGTTTTTTTAGCTACGACTGTAACACTCATCGCCATTTCCCTCATTATTTTTCCAAAAGAATCATTAGATGCTTCAACAAGAGGATTGGAACTTTGGTGGGGAATTGTTTTTCCAACATTACTTCCTTTTTTTATCATAACAGAATTATTAATTGGATTTGGTGTTGTTAAATTTATCGGTGTGTTATTAGAGCCATTTATGCGACCGATCTTTAAAGTTCCTGGAATAGGGGGATTTGTTTGGGCAATGGCTATGGCATCAGGAAATCCTGCTGGTGCAAAACTTACTGCTAGGATGCGGGAAGAAGGGAATGTCTCACGAATAGAAGCAGAACGATTAATTTCTTTCACAAGTGGTTCAAATCCTCTCTTTATCGTAAGCGCAGTGTCTGTAGGTTTTTTTCACAATATCGAATTAGGTCTCATTTTAGCAGTCGCCCATTACGGAGGAAATTTTTTTGTTGGATTATTGATGCGTTTTTATGGAAGAAGAAATGAAAGATTAGAAAGGGAAGAACGGTCTCGATTATCCATTAAAGCAGCATTAATTGCTTTACATAAGACAAGATTGAATGACAAAAGACCAATAGGAAAACTATTAGGAGATGCGATTATAAACTCTATTCAAACATTATTAATGATTGGAGGCTTTATCATATTATTTTCTGTCCTTAATAAAATATTGTATTTGTTAAATATTACTCAATTTCTTGCATCGATCATCGGTGTCATTTTCACTTTATTTTCTTTACCGATTGAATTAACAGTCCCGTTTATTTCCGGACTATTTGAAATTACGTTAGGAAGTCAATTGATTAGTGAAATTCATCAAGCATCTCTTTTACAGCAAGCAATGATTGTAAGCTTCATTTTAGCTTTTGGAGGATTTAGTATTCATGCACAAGTTGCAAGTATCATAGCACCGACAGACATTCGCTTTCAACCTTTTATAGTTGCAAGAATTATTCACGGCTTCATAGCCATGTTTCTCACCTATTTGTTATGGGTTCCACTATACGAAGACCGAATAAAAGGAAGTTTTTCCGATTCATCTCCTGTATTTAATTTAATCAATCATCAAAGTGCTATGGATATAATTCTTGAATACGGCCCACTATTTACCATTATTTCTCTTTATTTATACATCCTTATTTATGTGAAGAGATCGATTCATATATGGAAATAAAATATATAGATAAAAATCAAATATACAAATTTAGAGGCTCTTTGAAAACTTCAAAAGAGCCTCTCAGCTTGTAGACAAAGTCCCTAACTTAGGGGCCAAATCTACAGGCTTTTTTGTATAATAGGGATAGAATTCTTGGTTAACGGGGGAAATTTAGGATGTTATCGAAGCGTACTGACAATAATC